>CATWCG010000212.1:0-4114 GCA_958349165.1 uncultured Actinomyces sp.
ACAAGCAGGGCGTCTCCTACGAGAAGATCGACGTCACCCAGGACGCGGAATCCCTCGCCTTCATCAAGGGCCTCGGCTACCAGCAGGCCCCCGTCGTCGTCGCGGGTGAGGACCACTGGTCCGGCTTCCGCCCCGACCGCATTAAGGCCGTCGCCGCCGCAGCCCCCCTGGCGCTGCAGGCCTGAGCCGCGCCGACGAGTCCCGGCCGCGAGGCCGGGGCTTTCGCGTATCTGGGCGGGGACGAGGCCGGGGAAACCCGCGCGCACGCGGGGCACTCGTGCGCGCGGCAGTGTGGGAGTGGTAAACCGTTTGACCAGGGTTGACGCCTGACAGGGCTAGCACGCCCGCCGGGAAACGGCGAGCTCACCCGGCCTGGAGGCGCGTCGACCATCCCACACGGGGACACGCCTCCCACGCGCGCCCGCCCGGGCCTCGTGAGTGAGACACTAGAAGCTCACCGTCCCGACAAGTCGGAAGGAACACTATGGGCATCGTCGTCTACTTCTCGTCGGCGACGGGCAACACCCGCCGATTCGTGGAAAAACTGGGCGTCCCGGCTGCGCGAATCCCGTTGCATCCTAAGGATGAGCCCCTGCGCGTGACCGATGAATACGTGCTCGTTGTGCCCACCTACGGCGGCGGAAATATTAAGGGAGCGGTCCCTAAGCAGGTCATCAAGTTCCTCAACGACCCCGACAACCGGGCCCTGTGCAGGGGCGTGATCTCGTCGGGAAACACTAACTTCGGCAAGGCCTACTGCATCGCGGGCGACATCATCGCGGCCAAGCTGGGGGTTCCCCACATGTATAAGTTCGAGCTCCTCGGTACGCCTGAGGATGTCTCCAGAGTTCGCGAAGGACTGGAACAGTTTTGGCAGAAAACTACACCGACACAGGCGTAGAGGAAGCTCCCTCCCCGGAGCTGGACTACCACGCGCTGAACGCGCAGCTCAACCTGTACGACGCGGACGGACGCATCCAGTTCGACGCGGACCGTAAGGCCGCTCGCCAGTACTTCCTGCAGCACGTCAACCAGAACACGGTGTTCTTCCACGACCTGGAGGAGAAGCTGAAGTACCTGGTGGACGAGGGCTACTACGAGAAGCACGTCCTGGATCAGTACGACTTCGCGGACATTAAGGAGCTGTACAAGCAGGCGTACGCCCACAAGTTCCGCTTCCCGACGTTCCTGGGTGCGTTCAAGTACTACACGTCGTACACGCTCAAGACCTTCGACGGGAAGCGCTACCTGGAGCGCTTCGAGGATCGCGTGGCCATGGTGTCCCTGTACCTGGCGCGCGGCGACATTGAGCTGGCTCGCGCCTTCGTCGATGAGATCATGAGCGGCCGCTTCCAGCCGGCCACCCCGACTTTCCTGAACGCGGGTAAGGCGGCGCGCGGCGAGCTGGTCTCCTGCTTCCTGCTGCGCATCGAGGACAACATGGAGTCGATCGCGCGCGGCATCAACTCGGCGTTGCAGCTGTCCAAGCGCGGCGGCGGCGTCGCCCTGCAGCTGACGAACCTGCGTGAGTCGGGCGCCCCGATTAAGAAGATTCAGAACCAGTCCAGCGGCGTCGTGCCCGTCATGAAGCTGCTCGAGGACTCCTTCTCCTACGCGAACCAGCTGGGCGCGCGTCAGGGCGCGGGCGCTGTGTACCTGCACGCGCACCACCCGGACATCATGCAGTTCCTGGACACCAAGCGTGAGAACGCGGACGAGAAGATCCGCATCAAGACGCTGTCCCTGGGCGTCGTCATCCCGGACATCACGTTCGAGCTGGCCCGCAAGAACGAGGACATGTACCTGTTCAGCCCCTACGACGTGGAGCGCGTGTACGGCGTGCCCTTCTCCGAGATCTCGGTGACGGAGAAGTACCACGAGATGGTGGACGACGGCCGCATCCACAAGCGCAAGATCAACGCGCGTCGCTTCTTCCAGACGATCGCGGAGATCCAGTTCGAGTCCGGCTACCCCTACATCGTCTTCGAGGACACGGTGAACAAGGCGAACCCGATCAAGGGCCGTATCACCATGTCGAACCTGTGCTCGGAGATCCTGCAGGTGTCGGAGGCTTCGACCTACAACGATGACCTGTCGTACTCGCACGTCGGCAAGGACATCTCCTGCAACCTGGGTTCGCTCAACATCGCGAAGACCATGGATTCCCCGGACTTCTCGAAGACGATCGAGATGGCGATCCGCGGCCTGACGGCCGTGTCGGACCTGTCGGATATCGGTTCGGTGCCGTCGATTGCTCGCGGCAACGCGATGAGCCACGCGATCGGCTTGGGCCAGATGAACCTGCACGGGTACCTGGCGCGCGAGCACGTGCACTACGGTTCCGAGGAGGCGCTGGACTTCACGAACATGTACTTCATGACGGTCCTGTTCGAGGCCATCAAGGCCTCGTGCACGATCGCGCGTGAGCGCGGCGAGCGCTTCGAGGGCTTCGAGGACTCGAAGTACGCGTCCGGCGAGTTCTTCCGCAAGTACATTGACGAGGAGTGGGCGCCCACCACGGACAAGTGCCGCGAGCTGCTCGCCGCCTCGTCGATTAAGGTCCCGACCCAGGCGGACTGGGAGGCCCTGGCGGCCGACGTCGCGAAGTACGGCATGTACAACCAGAACCTGCAGGCGGTCCCGCCGACGGGCTCTATCTCGTACATCAACAACTCGACGTCGTCGATCCACCCGATCGTGTCCCGCATCGAGATCCGCAAGGAAGGCAAGATCGGCCGCGTCTACTATCCGGCGCCGTACATGACGAACGAGAACCTGGAGTACTACCAGGATGCGTATGAGATCGGCCCCGAGAAGATCATCGACACCTACGCGGTGGCGACCCAGCACGTCGATCAGGGCCTGTCGCTCACGCTGTTCTATCCGGACACGGTGACGACGCGCGACCTGAACAAGTCCTACATCTACGCGTGGAGGAAGGGCATCAAGACCCTGTACTACATGCGCCTGCGCCAAATGGCCCTGGAGGGCACGGCGGTTGAGGGCTGCGTGTCCTGCATGCTGTGATGCTTCGTTGAGTGGCGCGGGGGTCGGGAAACCGGTCCCCGCGCCGTTTTCTGCGCGCGGACGAGGCAGGGGCGGGGCTTCGTGGGCGCGGCAAGCTGGGTGCGCTGTGGGTGTGGGACGAGGCCGGGTAGCGTGCGTGGGACGAGGTCGGGGCAGGGCCGCGCGTGAGGGCTGAGCCAGCCCAGGCCTCGCCGCTGTGCATCTGGCGCGTTAGGATCGGTCGAGCATCTGTCGGACAACGATTGTGGAGTGACGCATGAGTGATCCCATCAACCCCTACCCGCAGCAGGCACCTTACGGCCAGGGGGATACAGGCTACGGGCCGGGCTACGGGCCGCAGGGTTTCCCCGGCTACCAGGCTTCGCCTTTCGCGGTGCAGCGCGCCCAGTCGAACGCGTCGACGGTCCGCACCTTGTCCTTCCTGAGTTTTCTGTTCGGCGGCCTCATGCTGTCGGGTGCGATGTGGATCTGGTCCGACAAGCTGATCGAGGAAGCCCGACTCGCGGGCGTGCCGATGCCCCTGATGAACGAACTCGCGAGCGCCCGATCAGCCGCCAAGATGTGCTCGATCATTCATCTTGTGGTCCTCGGCGTTGCCCTGGTGGTCCTCATCGTCATCGTGGCGGTGTGGGGATTCTTGTTGGCGTCGATCTCGAGCTGATGAGCGTTGCGCCACGCGGCTCCCGAGGTCTGTCCCCGGAACAAGAGTAGCAGCGGGGGCGGAGCGATCAGTGATTCCCAGTGGGTATCTGGGTCCGCCTACAGTGCCGACAGCGGTCTGCGATACCATGAGCCGTAGATTCATGAGAGACAGTCAGGGTCCTTACAGTCAGGCAGGATACGGCCAGCAGGGCCCCTACGGCCAGGCAGGATACGGCCAGCAGGTCGCGTATGCTCAGGCGGGATACGGTGAGCAGGGTCCCTACGGCCAGGCGGGATACGGCCAGCAGAGTCCCTATGGCCAGCAGGGCCCCTACGGCCAGGCGGGATACGGCCAGCCCGTGTATGGTCAGCCCCTGTATGCGTCGCCAGCCAACTACGAGTACGAATCGATTCGCTCCAGCGCAATGATCGTCATGTGCATGGC
>CATWCG010000213.1:0-4099 GCA_958349165.1 uncultured Actinomyces sp.
ACCGCGACACCCCCACCCGCCTGCCGCGCGTCGTCGAGCGCGTCCTCACGGAGCGTGCGAAGCACGGGGCTTCGAGCGCTGACGAGGAGTGAGCCGGGGCGGTTCTGCGCCCCAGGACGGAGCGCCAGGCGTTTGCGGTTGCCGATGGAACAATGCTGCCGCTCGGGGGCATGTTGCTCAGTGGCGTAGCGCTGTCGGCTGCGGCTCGGTTGGGGCTCGTTGGAGCAGTAAGAACTAGTTTTTCCTCAATTGGGCTTGTTGCTAAGTGGCGGTGCACCCGATCCGTAGGCATTGCACCCCTTCTGATCGGGTGTGGCGCGACGTAACGGGTGCAGCGCTGCGTGATCTGGGCCTGTAGAACGCGGGTAGGGGATGTGGTCACCCGCCAGATCCGCGATAAAGCTTGTTGTCGATGAGGCGCCACATCCCCAACGGAACCAGTATCGCCAGGCAAGGTGACTGTGCAGCGTGCTGGTCGTCCAACCGCAGGTGTGATCGCCGGGGGTAAGCAAGCCCGGCCATGTAGCACGTGAATTCCTGTCTGGAGCGACCGCAATTGAACCGTGCGCTCCCGCCAACTTCATGAGGCTGCGCATTCCTGGGAGCCCGCTGAGAGAATGCCAAACGATAGACAGGGACGGCGGTGTGCACTGGTTTACACTGAAATCAGCTACCAGAAAGGAGCCGCTGATGCCAGCAAAACCCCAGATCATCGCCGATCCCCAGACCAACCGTGGAACCGCCTTCACCATCGACGAGCGCAAGCGCTTCGGGCTGATGGGTCGTCTTCCCGCAGCTTTCGAAACGCTCGAACAACAGGCCGCCCGCGCCTACAAGCAGGTGTGTCGACTCGACGACGACCTCGACAAGTACATCTACCTCGAACAGCTGCACGACCGCAATGAGACGCTCTACTACAAGGTCATTATCGACCACATCGCCGAACTCCTACCCGTCATCTACGATCCGACGATCGGCGAGGCCATCAAGAAGTGGTCCGCAGACTACCGCCGCTCGCGTGCCATCTACCTGTCCGTCGATCGAGTTGAGGATGTGCGGCCCACGTTTGAAGGCCTCGGCCTCGGCCCCGATGACGTCGATCTTCTGGTCGTCTCCGATGCCGAACAGATCCTCGGCATCGGTGACTGGGGTGTGAACGGCACCGACATCTCCGTCGGCAAGCTCGCCGTCTACACAGCCGCAGCCGGTATTGACCCCTCGCGCGTCATCGCGGTCAACCTCGACGTCGGCACCGACAACGAGGAGCTGCTCAACGACCCCGATTACCTCGGCAACCGCCATGGTCGTGTGCGCGGAGAACGCTACGACGCCCTCGTCAATGAGTACTTGAGCGTCGCATCCGAGCTGTACCCGCGCGCACTCCTGCATTTCGAAGACTTCGGCGCTTCGAACGCGCGCCGCATCCTCGTCAACAACCGGGATAAGTACCGCATCTTCAACGACGACATGCAGGGTACCGGAGCGATCGTCATCTCCGCTGTCATTGCGGGCATGAAGACCAACGGCACGACCTTCGCGGACCAGCGCCTCCTTGTTTACGGCGCGGGGACTGCGGGAACCGGCATGGCCGATCAGATCCATGCGGGCATGGTGCGCGCTGGACTGACGCCCGAGCAGGCGAAGGACCGCATCTGGCTGATCGACCGCGCCGGACTGGTGACCGATGACATGGAGGGGCTGCCCGATTACCAGGCGGCCTACGCGCGCAGCGCCTCCGAGGTCGCCGACTGGGAGCGCAAGGACGGTGCGATCGGCCTGCTGGAGACCGTTCGCCGCGTCCGCCCGACGATCCTGATCGGAACGTCGACGGATCACGGCGCCTTCACGCAGGATGTCATCGAGTCTTTGAGCGAGGGGTGCGAGCGACCCATCGTCCTGCCCCTGTCGAATCCGACGGAGAAAATCGAGGCCATGCCGCAGGACATCATCGCCTGGTCCAAGGGGCGCGCGCTGGTGGCCACGGGCATTCCGATCCTGCCCTTCGACTACGAGGGGACGACCTTCCACATCGGGCAGGGAAACAACTCGTTGCTGTACCCGGGCCTGGGGCTTGGAACGATCGTGTCCGGTGCCCCTCGCGTGACCGATGCGATGATTCTGGCCGCCGCCGAGGCCGTGGCCAGTCAGGTGACATCGCACGAGCTGGGTGCGTCCCTCCTGCCGCCGGTGGACCACTTGCGTGCGTCGTCGGCGACTGTCGCGGTTGCCGTCGTCCGTCAGGCTATCGCAGATGGCCAGTGCGACATGGATCCGGGTGACGTCGTTGAGGCCGTTCGCCGCGCCATGTGGCAGCCGGTCTACCGGGACCTGGAGAGCTGAATTGTGAGAGCAGGGCCGCGCCGGTTGCCGAGGGGTAGCCGGCGCGGCTTCTTGCGAGACGGAACGTTTTCGCGGTTGTGCTTGTTGTGGGAGGCGGTGCACCCGATCCGTAGGCATTGCACCCCTTCTGATCGGGTGCATTGCGA
Source organism: uncultured Actinomyces sp. (assembly GCA_958349165.1). Taxonomy (GTDB): domain Bacteria; phylum Actinomycetota; class Actinomycetes; order Actinomycetales; family Actinomycetaceae; genus Pauljensenia. Next base: position 2,487 of record CATWCG010000213.1, read on the forward strand.
CGTAACGGGTGTAGCGCGACGTAACGGGTGCGCCGCGACGTAACGGGTGCAGCGCCTCTCGTTCGGAACCGGGCGAGCATGTCGAAGCTGTATCACAGCGTCCGAGGTGGACGGTTGGGGTCTGTGGGGACGAATTGTCCGCGGTTTGGCTTGTTGTGGGGGGGCGGTGCACCCGATCCGTAGGCATTGCACCCCTTCTGATCGGGTGCATTGCGACGTAACGGGTGTAGCGCGACGTAACGGGTGCGCCGCGACGTAACGGGTGCAGCGCCTCTCGTTCGGAACCGGGCGAGCATGTCGAAGCTGTATCACAGCGTCCGAGGTGGACGGTTGGGGTCTGTGGGGACGAATTGCCCGCGGTTGGGCTTGTTGTGGGGGGCGGTGCACCCGATCCGTAGGCATTGCACCTCTTCTGATCGGGTGCAGCGCGACGTAACGGGTGCATCGCAACGTAACGGGTGCATTGCGACGTAATGGGTGTTTCGCGACGTAACGGGTGTAGCGGCTCTTGCGCGGAATCTGCGCGAGCATGTCGAAGCTGTGTCGCAGCGTCCGAGGCGGACGGTTGGGGTCTGTGGGGGCGAATTGTCCGCGGTTGTGCTTGTTGTGGGAGGCGGTGCACCCGATCCGTAGGCATTACACCCCTTCTGATCGGGTGTATCGCGACGTAACGGGTGCGCCGCGACGTAACGGGTGCAGCGCCTCTCGTGCGGACCTCGTGCTACAGGCGTGGAGCGCGTCGGTGACAGACTCAGGCAGCGGCCGTGGGGCGGCGTGGACGCCTCCAATGCTCACCGCACCCGCGCGTGAGCCGGAGCCGCGTGCGTCACCGGCGCAGCAGGGGTGCGCCGAAGGACAACAAACAATAGGGGAGGGGCCCAAGCCGTGTGGCTCGGGCCCCTCCCATTGCTGTGCGACCGGCGCGATCATCGCGTGAGCGCTGCGACGACCGGCGTGTGCATCAGCTGCGCAGCGCGCTCAGTGACGGGTCAGCTACGCATCAACCTTGAGTGTCGGCAGCGAGCAGTGCGCGCGATGACGGGCTGGCGATGCATCAACCCGAGCGTCAGCAAGGCTGCGTGCTAGCAAGCGCCTCACTCGCCGCCCTTGCGGCGGCGGATGCGCTTGCGGGCACGGGGCGCGCGCTCAGAACCAGCAGCAGAACCGGAGCCAGCCGGAGAAGAGCCAGCAGCGCCACCATCAGCCGAACCGGAACGCGGCGAGTGCTCGCCGCGGCCACGGCCGCGGGTGCCGCGGTCGGAGCGGCCGCCCTTGCCGGCGTTCAGCGTGCGATCGCCGTCCTGGGAGCCGCGACGCGACCCGCGCGAACGCGACGCGTCCGAGGAAGAAGCCGAAGAGCCACGCGCGGAGCGCCCACGGCCACCACGCGAGCCACCACGCGACCCCGAACGTGACCCGCCACGGCCGCCACGGCCTCGTCCCTCGGAGCGGGGGGACGAGCCACCCAGATCCTCAAGGACCTCGGCGTCCAGGCCCGCGCGCGTGCGCTTGGCGCGCGGCAGACGACCGGTCGTGCCTTCCGGAATGTCCAGGTCGGTGAACAGGTGAGGGGAGGTGTGGTAGGTCTCGAGCGGATCCGGCACACCCAGGCC
>CATWCG010000214.1:0-4094 GCA_958349165.1 uncultured Actinomyces sp.
TGCGCCGCATGGCCTCGGATTCCATCGTGGACGAGCGCACGATGCGCGAGATCTACCTGACCGGCTTCGAGATCGTGTGCCGAAGCGCCAAGCCGCGGGCGATCATGAGCTCCTACAACCTCGTCAACGGCACGTATGCCCACGAGAATAAGCACCTGCTCACCGACATCCTGCGCGCAGAGTGGGGCTTCGACGGCATGGTCGTCTCCGACTGGGGCGGTTCGAACAGCGCGGTCGAGGCCGTGCGGGCTGGCGGCAGCCTGGAGATGCCCGCCCCGGGTCTGGCGGGCGCCCGCCAGATCGTCGCGGCCGTCGAGGCCGGGGAACTCGACGCGGACGACGTCTACGCGCGCGCCCAGGAGGTTTTGAACGTGGCGGCCGCGAGCGCCGGCCTGCCCGCGCCCACGCCCTACGACCTCGACGAGCACCATGCTCTCGCCACGCGCATCGCATCAGAGGCGATTACGCTCCTGCGCAACGAGAATGATCTCCTGCCTATGAGCACAGGCACGCGTGTCGCCCTCATCGGCGACCTCGCCGATACGCCGCGCTTCCAGGGATCTGGTTCCTCCCAGGTCAACCCCACGCGCACCGAGGCTCCGCGCGAGCTGCTCGAGGCCGGGGGAGAAGCCGCCCGAGGCCTCGTCCTGGCCGGCTACGCCCGCGGTTATGACCGTCATGGTGGAACGAGCGACGCCCTCATCGCCGAGGCCGTGGACCTCGCGAAGGGCGCTGACGTCGCGCTCGTCTACGTGGGACTCGACGAGCTCGCCGAGTCCGAGGGGCTGGACCGGCCCCACATGCGGCTTCCCGATGGGCAAGATCGACTCGTCGAGGCCGTCGTGGCCGCTAATCCGCGTACCGTCGTCGTGCTCACCGGCGGGGCCAGCGTCGAGATGCCGTGGGCCGCCTCCGTGCCCGCGCTCGTCAACGGCTACCTAACCGGTCAGGGAGGCGCAGGCGCGATGCTGGACGTCCTCAGCGGCGCCGTCAACCCCTCGGGACGCCTGGCCGAAACCTACGCGCGCTCCTACGAAGATCATCCGACGGCCGCCTGGTACCCGGCGACCGGCCCGCTGTCCTACTACCGCGAAGGCCCCTTCGTCGGGTACCGCTACTTCACGACCGCGGGCGTCGATGTTGCCTTCCCCTTCGGGTACGGCCTGTCGTACTCGAGCTTTGAATACTCCGACCTCACCGTGAACCAGGAGGGGGCGACCCTGACGGTCACCAACACCTCCACGCGCGACGGTGCCGAGGTCGTTCAGCTCTACGTGAGCGCTCCCGGCGGCGTGTTCGGCCCCGCCCGCGAGCTCAAGGGCTTCGCCAAGGTGGAGGTTCCCGCCGGTAAGTCGGTGAGCGTCACGATTCCCTTCGATCGCTACACCTTCCGCCACTGGGAGACCTCCCGCGGTGCATGGGAGACCGAGGCCGGTACGTGGACGATCTACGTCGGGCGCAACGTGGAGGACACGCCGCTGAGCGCCACCCTCGAGGTCGAAGGAACCACGCCCTCACCAATCGATCCGGCCCTCGGCCACTACCTGAGCAGCGACGTCGCGGGCGTCACGAACGGCGAGTTCGCCGTCCTCCTGGGACGGACGATCCCGACAGCTCACCCCGCAGATGACCTGGTCGCTTCCGACCCGCTGTCCGAGATGACGCGCGCCAAGACCTGGTTCGCTCGCCTCGCCGGACGCAAGCTCCACGCCATGAAAGCCAAGGCGGACGCGAAGGGAAGTCCGGACCTCAATATTCTCTTTATCCTCAACATGCCCTTCCGCGCCCTGGCGAAGATGACCAACGGGGCCGCCAGCCCCGACATGGTGGACGCGATCCTCCTGGCCGTCAACGGGCACCCGCTCCGCGGCCTGACCCGCGCAGCCCTCGGATACTTCTCCAATGCGCGCGCCAACAAGGCCACCCAGCGCGAACTTGACCAGACCCGATAACGCGGCCCCGGCCTCGTACAACCAACTCACGTAAAGGAACACCCATGCAGGCTCTTTCCCGCTGGTGGAAGAACTTCGAAACCAAGCACACGACGGTCGCGCAGTTCATCGTCTTCTTTGTCCTCTCCAACGGCATCACGGTCCTGCAGCTGATCCTCATGCCGGCCTTCAAGGCGTTGTTTGCGCACACAGGCCTCGTCGACACGGCCTTCCAATTCCTGCCCGTCGGTGTCTCGCACGGACATACGGTCTTCCTCTTCGACTACCCGGCGGGTTCGATGTCGGTCGGCGGAGGCGGCGGCCTCGCGTATTTCCTCGCCGTGGAGATCACCCTGCTGATCGCGCAGGTCATCAACTTCTTCGCCCAGCGCAACGTCACCTTCAAGTCCAACTCGTCCGTGGGCAAGGCGGCCTTCTGGTACACGGTCGCCTACGTCGTCATCACGATCGCCGCGGCTGCGCTCCAGGTCCTCTACAAGGACCCGATCTACGCGTGGGCGATTTCGGCAATGGGCGCGGGCGGCGAGACCGTCGCGGACGTCATCACGATGATCATCAACGCGGCCATCTCCTTCTGGGTGTTCTTCCCCATCTTTAAGGTGATTTTCAAGCAGGAAGCGACACCGGAGGACGCGCAGGCCAGCGACGCACAGTAGACTACTGGCAGACTTCACGAGAGGAGACTCCATGAGCGCGCCGCTGCTAACGGTGATCGTGCCCGCCTACAACTCCGAGGATTACCTCGACCGGGCTCTGACCACGCTCGTCGGATACGGCGACGAGCTCGAGGCGATCATCGTCAACGACGGGTCGAAGGACGCGACCGCGCAGATCGCCGACGAGTGGGCCGCTCGCTACCCCTCCGTGAGGGTTATCCACCAGGAGAACAAGGGTCACGGCGGCGCCGTCAACGCCGGCCTCGCCGCCGCCACTGGAACGCACGTGCGCGTCGTCGACTCCGACGACTGGCTGGACCGGCGCGCCACGAACGCCGTGCTCGACGTCCTGCGCGAAGAGCGCGAGGCCGGGAGCGACCTCGACCTGCTCGTCACCAACTACGTCTACGACAAGCAGGGCAAGGCTCACAAGGCCGTCATCCGCTACCGAAACGTCCTGCCGCGTGGGCGCACTTTCGGCTGGGCCGACCTGCGCCGCTGCCGCTACGACCAGTACCTCATGATGCACGCCCTGACGATGCGCACCGAGGTGGTGCGCGCCTCCGGCCTGGTCATGCCCGAGCACACCTTCTACGTGGACTACCTCTACTCGTTCGTGCCGCTGCCCTACATCTCCACGATCCGCTACCTGGACGTGGACCTGTACCACTACTTCATCGGCCGCGACGACCAGTCCGTCAACGAGAAGGTGATGATCACGCGCCTGGATCAGCTCGCCCGCGTGAACGCGGCCATGACCAGTGCGCTGCCCCCGCGAGCCGAGGTCGAGGATAAGCTCTGGCGCTACATGGTTCACTACCTGCGCATTAACGCCGTCGTCTGCTCGGTCATGGCCCAGCTGTCGGGCACGCCTGAGCACCTGGCGCTCAAGGAACAGATCTGGGAGACCATGGACCAGATCAACCCCGAGGCCACGGATCGCCTGCGCCAGGACCTGCTCGCCGGCCTCGTGCGCCACGCCTCCCCGAAGGTCGTTCGCGGCGGCTACAAGGTCGCGGCGGCGGTCCTCGGCTTCAACTAAGGGACGCCGTCAGCGTCCGGCGAGCACGAGCTCCGTCCGGTGGACGGTGAGGCGCTTGCCGATGAGCGGGTATTCCACGTCCTCCTCGCGGCTGCGCCACGCAAAGCCGAGCTTTTCTGAGACCCGTCGCGAGGCGTCGTTTCCGTCGAAGTATTTCAAGATGATCGTTTCCACGCCCAGCTGACGCGCGCGGCCGATGATGGCGTTCCCAGCCTCCGTCGCGTATCCGTTGCCCCAGTAGGGGGCGCCGATCCAGTACCCGATGTCGGCGAGGCTTGCCTCGGGGGAGTCTGTGTCAATGCGCAGCGCAATCGACCCCACGAGTTCACCGGTCGATGTGAGCATCACCGCATAGCTGTCGGGTGCCGCCAGGACGGTGGACAGTGCCTGGCGGGCGTCGTCGATGCGCTCGAAAGGCTTCCATCCGCACAGCATCCCGATGCG
>CATWCG010000215.1:0-4089 GCA_958349165.1 uncultured Actinomyces sp.
CACCAGATCAAGGACGAGCGCCGCCACCAGGGACCCCAGGCCTCGCCCCGCCCAGTCCGACACAATCCAGTAGCCGAGCATCCCCGACGACATCGCCCCCCAGTGCACATTCGACACGGTGAACTGGCCGACGAAACGCCCATCGATCTGAACGCCGAAAATCAGGCCGGTCCCCTCCCGAGGATCGCGCTCCGCCCGACGCAAGTACTGCGAAAAAGTAGGGATATGCTCGAGAGTATCCGGCGGCAGAGTCGCCTCCCACGGACGCAACCAATGCCCGTCCGCCCGGCGCACGGCGTCAAGGGCACGGTGCTCCTCGCCGCGAACAGGACGCACGACGAGCTCACGCGGATTCACGCTACCCGCAGGCCCGGGGCGCAAGAACCCACGCCCCACCGGGTCCACGACGCGCAGCGTCAGCATGTCAACGTCACGCCCCCACACGCACCGGGGGCGCCGGAAGAAACACCTCATTCGAGGACCAGGCACTGAAGAGTGTCACCGGCGCGCACGGTCGTCACATCCTCGGGCACGACGGCCAGCGCGTTCGAGTCCGCAAGCGCAGACAGCAGCAACGAGGCCGGGGTCCCCATGACGGCAGCGTGGTACCCCGCGCGCGGGGAGCCCGTCAGGCGCACGCGCACGAACTCGCGCCGGCCTCGCGGCGAGTACCAGGAACGGTCGATGGCGGCGCGCACCACGGGACGATTCACGGCCGTCCATCCCTGCATGTGGCGCAGCGCAGGACGCACGAAAACCTCGAAGCAGACCTGAGCGGACACGGGGTCGCCAGGCAGGCAGACGATCGGAGTGCCGGGGCGATCATCATCCCCGCCGACGGTACCCACGCCCATGATGTGCCCGGGCCAGGCTGCGACGTTATCGAAGCGGACCGTGCCGAGCGCCCCGAGGACCTCGCGCACCGTGTCGCCGCTCCCATAGGAGATGCCGCCGGTCGTCAGGACGAGGTCGGCACGCACCAGCTGGTCCTCGATCGTCTCGCGCAGGCGGGCGCGCTCGTCGGGGACGGCGGCGACACGGAAGGTCTCGGCGCCAGCATCGGCGACGGCGGTGGCCAGGGCGTGGCCGTTAGCGTCGAACACGGTGCCGGGGCGCGCCTCGCCGCCGGGCTCGACGATCTCATCACCGATCGAAATAATAACGACGCGCGGACGCGGATGGACGAGCACCCGGTCGCGACCCACGCCGGCCAGGAGCGCCATCTGACGCGCCCCGATGCGCGTGCCCGAGCGGAGCACGGTCTCACCCTGAGCGACATCCTCGGCGCGGCGACGAATGTTCTCACCGGCCGCCGGGGCGGTACGCAGGGCGACCTGCGCGATCCCGTGGTCGGTGAACTCGAGGGAAACCACGGCCTCGGCGCCCGTGGGCATAGGCGCGCCGGACGCGATACGAATCGCGGTGCCCGGCACGAGGGCGGCAGGGTCCACCGCCCCGGCGCGGATCTCCTCGGTGACAGGAAGCGTCACCGGCTTCTCCAGGGTGGCCCCCTCGCAGTCACGCACGCGCACGGCGTACCCGTCACACGCGGACAGGTCGGCGACCGGGAGGTTGAAGGGCGCCTGCACGTCCTCCGCGAGCACGCAGCTCACCGCGTCGACAAGCTTAACGTCGAGCGGGGGCACCGCGTGGGCGACGGCCATGCAGTCCTGGTAGAAGTCGGCAACGCTTCGCATAGTTGTCAGTCCTCGAGCTTGGAGCGCAGGAACTCCCTGAGTTCCCCTCCAAGCGCCGGGTCCTCAAGGGCGAGCGTCACGTTTGCCTCGAGGTAGCCGAGTTTGTCCCCGGTATCGAAGCGACGCTCGTCAATGACTACACCGTACAACCCTCCACCCTGTTCTTCGGGGAGGTCGATCATGCGCGCGTACCCATCTGTGAGCTGATACTCACCGCCGGCGCCGGGCTCGATGTTCTCGAGGGCCGTGAACACGGCCGGGTCGAGCAGGTAGCGGCCGACGACCGCGTACTCGGACTTGACCTCGTCGAGCGGGGGCTTCTCCGTGACGTCGGTGATGCGCATGAGCTGGCCCTCCTCCAGGTCGACACCCTCGGGAACGGGCAGCACCTCGACCGCGGTCGAGGCGTAAGCGGTGGCCTGCTCGGGGGTGACCTTCAGCAGGGCGACGACGCTGCCGCCCAGCGCCTCGCGAACCTGGATCATCTTACGCAGCAGCTGCGAGCCCGGCTCCATCAGGTCGTCGGGCAGCAGGACCGCGAAGGGGGCGTCGCCCACGTGGGACTTGGCCTGCAGGATCGCGTGGCCGAGGCCGAGGGGGTGGCCCTGGCGCACGGAGTGGACGCGCGCGTACTTCTTGTACTCATTGACGTACTCGAGGGCCTTTTCCTTGCCGGCCTTCTCCAGGTCGGCCTCGAGGCCGGGTTCGGCGTCGAAGTAGTCTTCGATCGACTGCTTGCCGGCGCGGGTCACGAAGAGGATATCTTCGATACCGGCATCCGTGGCCTCGCGGACGATGTACTCGATCGAGGGGCGGTCGACGACGGGGAGCATCTCCTTGGGGACCGACTTGGTGATGGGCAGGAAGCGTGTTCCGCGACCGGCCGAGGGGACAACGGCGTGCACGACGGGCTGGTTTTTATCTGTCATACTGCAAGCGTAGCGAAGAAACAGCCCAAGAGGGAGACGATGGCCACAAAAACAACTCTCCGCGCGGAGATTCGACGCCGTCGCAGGGCTCGCCGAGCACTCCCCAGCCCCTCGATGGGCGCACGGTCGTCACATACTGACCAAGCACCCCTACCGGCGCGTCACCGCGCCGAGGCCGATGGGATCGCCTCCCAGGTGCGCGCCCTGGCCTCGTCGATGGGTGGCGTCACGCTGCCCGCGCTCTTCGTCTCCACCCCCCGAGAGCCCGACATGTCCCTCGCACTCGGATTGTTCCCCCGCGCGCTCCTGCCCGTCCTCCTCGACGAGGCCGGGGCTTCCCTGGGTGAGCCGCGTTGGGGGCTGTGGGAAGCCGGTTCCACGCTGGCGACCCCGGGGCCCCCTCCCGCTCAGCCGGACGGTGAGGCGCTCGGCGCGGAGTCGCTCACAGAGGCGGATCTGATCATCATTCCGGCGCTCGCTGCATCCGCGGACGGGACTCGCCTCGGCCAGGGCGGAGGCTGGTACGACCGCGCACTCTTACACCGCTCCCCGTCGGCTCCAATCGTGGCCGTCGTCTTCGACGACGAGGTGCTCGAGCCCGGCGTAATTCCCACGGAGGCGCACGACGTGCCCATTGACGCGATTGTGACGCCGACACGCACAATCACAGCACGCGCCCAATAGGCCTTTTCCCGGGGTGTTTCCTGCTCAGCACAACGCTGACAGCCGTTTGTCACCTACCTCTCACACCGGACTTTTCGGCCTAAATCCGGACCTCACTGACCGAATTACAAAAAGTGCGACGAACATTACCCTCTAAGCACTGTTCGTAAGACGAAAGTCCCCACTAGTGTTTTCAACGGTAAACGAGCGCCGACGCGGCGCGCGCTCCCCGGCGGCACAGAGCCGCCACGCCGAGACTCTTCGGCGATTCAGACTTGCCGGCCAGGCCGGCCCCATTCATTACAGGAGTACCCATGCTCAAGGGATTCAAGGAATTCATCGCTCGCGGTAACGTCGTTGAGATGGCCGTCGGTATCATCATCGGTAACGCCTTCAAGGACATCGTCGACAAATTCGTGGCCGACATCCTCAACCCCGCGATTGGCGCCATCTTCGGCCAGCCGGACTTCACCAAGTCCTTCATCCTGCACATCGGCGAATCGCAGATCCTCTTCGGCGCCCTGCTCACCGCCATCATCAACTTCCTGCTCATCGCCTTCGCCGTGTACTTCTTCATCGTCGTCCCGATGAACTACTTCGCGAAGCTGCGCAAGAAGAACGAGGACGAGGCCCCCAAGGAGGTCTCCGAAGAGGTCCAGCTCCTCACCGAGATCCGCGACGCCCTCGCCAAGGGCGACCGCGCCTGATTATTCCCCTCGTTGCGAGGGATGGCGGGGCCGATCCACGCATCGGCCCCGCCGCTTTTGTATTAACACCACACGAGAGCACCACTGTGGCCT
>CATWCG010000216.1:0-4082 GCA_958349165.1 uncultured Actinomyces sp.
CCTCCTCCCAGGCGCGCGCCCTCCCCCCGCTCCTCGGGCTGCCGCCCCCCGAAACTCGGGTCGTGACCATCGGCGCACCCACCGCAGCCACCGCCAGGCGGCAGGGGATCGCGGTCGCGGCCCAGGCCTCGTCCCCCACACCCGATGCCATCGTCCGCGCCCTCATCGACGCCCTCGACCGCCCCACCCACGCCGACGCACCTGAAGAAAGAGACTCATGACCACCGTCCCCGAATCCGTTACCTCCTACCTCGCCGAGGCCGGGGTGGACTCCTCCCCGATCCCGACGATCCGCCCGCGCCGCCTGCGCTCGACCCCCGCGATGCGCGCGCTCGTGCGCGAAACCCACGTCGACCCCGCCAAGCTCATCTGGCCGGTCTTCGTGCGCGACGACATCGACGAACCCCGCGAGATCGCGGCCATGCCGGGCCAGTACCAGCACACGATCGACTCGCTGCGCCGGTCCGCAGCCGAGGCCGCCGAAGCGGGCGTGGGCGCCATCGACCTGTTCGGCGTGCCCGCCCACCGCGACGCGATCGGCTCCCAGGCGTGGGCGGAGGACGGGATCCTCAACCGTGGCCTCGCCGCCGTGCGCGCCGAGGTCGGCGACGCCCTGGTCGTGTGCGCGGACACCTGCCTGGACGAGTTCACCGACCACGGGCACTGCGGCCTCCTCGACTCCGAGGGAGGCGTCGACAACGACGCGACCCTGCCGCTCTACCAGGCCATGGCCATCTCCCAGGCGCGCGCGGGCGCGCACATGGTCTCGCCCTCGGGCATGATGGACGGCCAGGTCGCCGCGATCCGCGCCGCCCTCGACCAGGCGGGACACGCGGACGTCGCTATCCTCGCCTACTCCGCGAAGTACGCGTCCGCCTACTTCGGGCCCTTCCGCGAGGCCGTCGGATCCACGCTCAAGGGCGACCGACGCACCTACCAGCAGGACCCCGCGAACCGACGCGAAGGCCTCTTCGAGGCGCTGCTCGACGCGGCCGAGGGCGCCGACATGCTGATGGTCAAGCCCGCCGGACCCTACCTGGACGTGCTGGCCGACGTGGCCGCCGCCTCCGACATTCCCGTCGCCGCCTACCAGGTGTCCGGCGAGTACGCGATGGTCGAGGCCGCCGCCGCCAACGGGTGGATCGACCGCACCCGAGTCATCGACGAGTCCCTGACCGGTATCTTCCGCGCGGGAGCCGACTCCGTCCTCACCTACTGGGCCCTCGAGGTCGCCCGCCGGGCCCGCTGAGTGTGCTGAGCGCGCGTACCATAGCAACAATCCGTTTTTCTTCGATGAAGGTAGCCGTGACTACTAACGAAACCGCATTTTCCCAAGCTAAATCCGTGATCCCCGGCGGCGTGGACTCGCCCGTGCGCGCCTTCGGTGGCGTCGGCGGCACCCCGCGCTTCATCGCGAGCGCGAGCGGCGCGCGCGTCACCGACGTCGAGGGGCGCTCCTACGTGGACCTGGTCGGGTCGTGGGGCCCGGCGCTGCTCGGCCACGCGCACCCCGAGGTGGTGGCAGCCGTCCAGGAGGCGGCCTCGCGCGGCCTGTCTTTTGGCGCTCCCACGGAAACTGAGACGCTGCTGGCCGCCGCCGTGCGCGAGCGCGTGCCCTTCGCGCAGCGCGTCCGCTTCGTGTCGACGGGCACCGAGGCGACGATGACGGCGATCCGCCTGGCGCGCGGCGCCACCGGGCGCGACCTCATCGTGAAATTCGCCGGCAATTATCACGGCCATTCCGACGGCCTGCTCGCTGCCGCCGGGTCGGGCGTCGCCACCGGTGGCCTGCCCGGGTCGGCCGGCGTTCCCGAGGCCATCACCGCCCAGACGATCGTCCTGCCCTACAACGACGGTGACGCCCTGCGCGCGTGCTTCGAGCAGGCGGGTGACAGGATTGCCGCGGTTATCTTCGAGGGTGCCCCCGCCAACATGGGCACGGTCCCGCCCCACCCCGGGTGGAACCGCGAGATTCGCCGCCTGTGCACCGAGCACGGCGCGCTCATGATCCTCGACGAGGTCCTCACCGGCTTCCGCGTCGACCCCGCCGGCTGGTGGGGCCTCGAGGCCGTGGCCGGATGGGTGGACGGCGCGCCCGCGGGCCGCTACGGTGCCGGCTTCGTCGATGCCTCCTCCGTCGAGGGCGCCGACTGGGTGCCCGACCTGGTGACCTTCGGCAAGGTCGTGGGCGGCGGGATGCCCCTGGCGGCCGTGGCCGGGCGCGCGGACGTCATGGACCTGCTGGCCCCCCTGGGCCCCGTCTACCAGGCGGGTACCCTGTCGGGCAACCCCCTGGCCACGGTGGCCGGCCTGCGTACCCTCGAACTGGCTGATCAGGGCGTGTACGACCGCGTGAACGCCTCGGCGCAGGAGATCAGCACGATCGTGTCGGACGCTCTCAGCGCTGCGGGCGTCGCCCACCGCGTCCAGCGCACGGGATCCCTGTTCGCTGTCATGTTCGGCGAGGCCGCGGCCGCCTCGGGCGTGTACGACTACGATCAGGCGCGCGCGCAAGAGTCGTGGCGCTACGCCCCGTTCTTCCACTCGTTCCTGTCCTCGGGCGTGGCCCTGCCGCCCTCGGTGTACGAGGTGTGGTTCGTGTCCGGCGCTCACGGCGAGGCGGAGCTGGAGGCCATCGCCGCCGCGGCTCCGGCCGCCGCGCAGGCCGCCGCGGCGGCTCAGCCCGAGTAGTCGACCGCGTCGCGGCGACCGTGCCGTGAACGGCTGAGGGGTGGGGATCCCGGTGGGTCCCCACCCCTCGTCTTTTCCGTCGGTGGGTGGATGGCGAGTGCTCGTTCGCGGCGGTTGCTGGCGTCAGTGGCCTTGTTGTGCGTAGTTGTTGATCGTGAATGTGGGGTCTGGGTCAAAGCAGAATGTCGCTGTTCCTGGGTTGGGGGTGAACCAGACGATGTCTGAGTGGGCTTCCTTCAGGGTGAAGGTGCCGACCCCCTCGACGGTGGCGCTGTCGCCTCGGTGAAGGTCTTTGGCCTGGCCGATTAAGTCGTAGTGGTCGTTGTCGCTGGTGGCGGAGATTCCGAAGGAACCGATCTGGTGTCCCATGGAGACTTCCCCCTACTTCCCATACGAACCTTTCGCCCGTCGGCGAGAACTCCGAGGAAAATGGATCGTTGCTTGTCGTATGGGGTGAGGTAGTACCTACCGGTGCAGGCCTCGCCTGTGGATTGTTCTTTCCAGGGCCAGGCGTAGGCGATGTGTGCGTAGGTCCAGGGGATGACAAACGCCAGGACGAGGACGGCCACGACGATGACGCGGATGCGTGCGGGTCTGATGCTCATGGCATCCTCCTTGATGTCGTGGTCTTCCGACAGACTGTAGTGGGGTAGGACACAATATGCAAGCCTCCCGGTGGGGCTGGCGCGAGCGACGATGCTCGCGCAGAGACGCGCGGCTGCAGGGTCATAGAGTGACAGAGCCGCAGTGGCTGAGGTCGAGGCGAGGGGACCGCGCTGACAGGGCGTAAGGAGGCGCGACGGAAAAGAAAGGGTGGTGTGCCTGTGCTAGGGCGCCCGCGCCGCAGCGCCTCAGACAGGATCAATCCCATCGGGAGTATTGCAGCTGATGGGGAGTATTCAACCCGTTGGGGAAGATTCCACCCGATCAGAAGGGGCTGAATCTTCCCGACCGGGTGTTTCGCCTCATCGGCAACGAGCGTCGGTTCGGAGCTCGGCTAGGCCATGCCGCAACACCTGTGGCCTACCCACAACCCACACGTTTTGCCCTGTAACCAACACGTTTCGTCCTATTGCGCCTATACCCAGTAATCTCGCACGTAATTCCCCTGCTGCTCCTTCAAACATTGAATTTGCATCGTTGGAATTGCAACGTTTTCGCATGGTCTCGAAAAATTACCGTCTTAAATTATGTGCGAAATTTGTCTGGGCTGGGCCTGCCACGCCCGCCGGCGCCGCGGCCAGGCCCCGTCTCAAGGCCTGGCCGTGCTCACCGGCCCCTCCGGTCCCGGGGAATGTCGCATCGTTGGCGGGGGTTTTGCAACATTAGGAGCCTCCCTTCGGCGTGTCGCCGGCGTGTCGCGCCTCTATTGGTGCAATTCCCCCCGTTTG
>CATWCG010000217.1:0-4066 GCA_958349165.1 uncultured Actinomyces sp.
CTGGTCGGTAACTTCTACTACGCCGAAGTCAACTTCCGCTTCCTGCTGCGCAACATCACGATGAAGCACTGGATGCTCTCGGTCTTCCGCGCCATCGCCGCGCTGCTCGTCTTCGCGGGCGCCCTGCTCGAATTCAAGGTCGCGTGGAACCTGGGCGACATTCTGATGGGCCTCATGGCGCTCATCAACCTGCCCGTCATCGTCATCCTCGGCAACCAGGCGATCCGCTGCGCAAACGACTACACGGCCCAGCGCAAGGCCGGCCTCGAGCCGCACTTCACGGCGTCCTCGATCGGGCTGAACCCCGACGAGCTGGACTTCTGGAAGGACGACGCCCCCGTCGCCACCGAGAAGACCAACGCGTAAGGGTCCTCTCTCCCAGCAAACTTGCCCCGGCCTCGTCCCTCTTTAGAAGGACGAGGCCGGGGCTTCGTTATGTGCGACGGCGCGGCGATCGGATACTACGCCGGCGCGTGAGCGAAGCGCGCTCGGATCTGCGCTACCCCGGTGTACCCGCACGCGGACAGGGCTCGAGCCACTGCGTCGGCAGCCCATCCGAGCATCTCAGGGCCCCCGTGCGGGGCGCGCAGAACGGCAGTCGCTCCGGTGCCGGAGGCCGTGGAGGACTCTACAGAGAGCCCCATCTGCACCCACGAGGCCACGACCTCGTCGAAGCCCAAGCAGGACATAACCTGTCCCTCATATCGCACGCCCGCCTCCACGTAGATGAGTGGACCGGGGATCACCAGAGACGAATCGAGCGCGCCAATTGGAAGGCTCCCGTCCTCCCACGGGCAGTTCGCGGTGGAGCGCGCGTATCCGGGCGGCAGGTCACACTCGAAGACGCATTCGTCGACGCTCACGTCGGCGACGAGCTCGAGGGTGTCCACGGAGGCGATCACGGAGGCCACGAACGGGATGCGCCTGCCCGTTTCCCCGAGCCACGTGTCGACGAGGGCATGGCACATCGCGCGGCCGGTGGCGTCCGTCGCATACTCCCCCGCCATGCCGGTCGCCCTCTGCCCATCAACGCCCTTGCCGAGCGACGGCACCTTGATGTCTCCCACGAAAAAGTCGAAGGCGTAGAGCCCGTGATGGGCGCGATTATCGTCGAACTGGGCGAACCCCAACCCCGTGCCGACAAGCACTGACAGAAACGCGTCGTAGAGGCACAGCGGATCCTCTGCGAAACACCGCGTCGCGTGAGGCGCGCGCGGGGACATCTGCCCGTACAGCCACGCCTGCAGCGCCACGTAGCGCTCCTGCGAGGCGCGATCGTTGGCTGTCATGGGAACCTCCTCGTTCCAACCCACAACGTATGCACCCTCATTATCCCAGAGAAAGAAGGCCCCGGCCTCGTCGAAACAGACGAAGCCGGGGCGAAGGACTCAGCAGAGCGCTCAGCGGGTGGCGAGCAGCGCCTCCTCGGCCTCCTTGGTCCACAGGCCGGCGGCGTCGAGCTTCGCGGCGACCGTCGGCAGCTTCTCGGCAAGCTCGGACACGGGGGTCAGGCCCAGGTCGTGCATCATCGGGAAGACCATGATCTTGCCGCCCGAGGTACGGTTCATCACCGCGTTGATGGCGTCGCCGAAGCCCGCCATGCCGGTGATCGCCCACAGGGAGATCGTGGTGTCGATGATGCCGGCTTCGATCTTGCGCAGAACCGTGCGCATGTCGGAGACGTCCGAGCCGGAGGTGCCCAGCATGAAGATCTGGCGTTCGATGATGCCCTGCAGGTCAAAATCGCCGAACGTGCCAGCCGGGATGCCAGCGAACGCGTTGAGGATGCCGCCCTGGGCCAGCAGGTCGACGGCCTGGGAGACCAGCGCGGGGACGGGCACGAGGCACGTCGCGTAGGTGTAGCCGTGCTCGAGGGGCGTCGAGGCGGTGTTGACGATGTCCAGCGGCACGCCGTTCTTCTCGGCGGTCGGGCCGACGACGGCCGTGAGGTTCGCCAGGCGCTCGTCCGACAGGTCCGTGCCCACGACGCTGAGGCCGGGGACACCCGAGGTGACGGCGCGCATCGTGTGCATGACGCCCATCGGGCCGGCGGCGCCGACGAAGACGCAACGGTCGTTCTCGCGCAGATCGCCGTTGGCGGGGATCCAAGCGTAGCCCTCGCGCGGATCCGATCCGGTCGTGCCGCAGAAGCGGATGAAGTCGTAGTGGACGCGGCCGATGTCCAGGGACACCTTGCGCTCGATCGATCCGCCACCCAGGACGACGCACATGGTGCCGCGGGTGCCGATCAGGAGCGCGGCCTTCTCGATGGCGTCGGCGTCCGAGCCGAAGAACACGACGTCGTCAAACTCGCCGTCGACGCCCTCGATCTGGTCGGCGGAGACGCGCACGACCTCGGCGGGCTTGTGCTCGGCGGTCAGAGCGTCGATATCGCCCTCGCCGACGACCAGCAGGCGGCCACCGTCGGCGACGTGATCGCGCTCGGCCCACGCGTAGGAGCCTTCGACGGTCGCCCACGGCTCGATGAGGCCGACGGCGGCGGCCGACGGGCCCTCCGACACGTGGATGAGGAACTCTTCCCCATCCGGGGACACGACGCAACGCTCGTCGACAACGACGTATTCCTCGAGGGCGCCGTCGAAGTTGTAACCGAAAGCACCGTTCGACTTCGCGGTGCGCAGGTGCTTCCAGTCCGCCTGGACCAGCAGACGGTCGCCAACCTTGAAGTGCGTAACCTTCTCGCCGACCTGCACGACGCGCACGACGGGCTCGTGTCCGGGAGTCACCGCCTCCTGGTTGGGATGGTAGGACGGGATGTCCGTGAGGGCGTCCAGGTCGATGCCCGCCACCACGTCGGACTTGCGCGGGTGGCTGTCGAACTGGTGGAGCAGCTTCGTATCGGAGAAGCAGATGCCGCAGGCTTCGACCTCGAGCAGGATCTGCGTGGGGCCGACGGGGTCAACGGGCTTCGCCGGGTTAACGACGAACTCCTCCTTGCCGACGATTTGGATGGCGTACTGGGTGGAGGGAACCTGGGTCATGACTGACTCCTTCACAGGGAAAACGATGGTGAGAACGGGAGGGACGAGGCCGGGGCGCCCGCGGAGGGGACCGTGACCACCCTGGGGCCCCGGCCTCGAGATGGTGTCAGGAGAGCATGACCTGGCCACCCGTGACGGGCACGGCCTGGCCGGTTTCGTACTCTTGCTCGACGATGTAGAAGATCGCGCGCAGGACGTCGATGCCCTGGGCGCCGCGTCGCATAGGCACCTTGGCCTCGTAGAACTCCTTGACGTCGGCGACGGTCTTGGCGCCGGGAACCTTCCCGGAGTTCAGGTACTGGACGAAGAGGCCGCGGTCCGGGTCGGACCAGAGGGGGCCGTCGTAGAAGTTTCCGGGGCAGATCGCGTTGACCTTGACGCCGTGGGCGACCATCTCGAGGGCGAAGGACTGGACCAGGCCGATGCCGCCGAACTTCGAGCCCGCGTAGGCGGCGTTCTTGTTCGAGCCGACCAGGCCGGACTTGGAGTTGATCTGGATGATGTCGGTGAGCCACTCGGGGGCGGTGGAGTGCTGGCGGGCCAGGAGCTGGCCCAGGTGCTTGGTGACCAGGAAGAAGGCCACGTAATTGATGTCGGTGGACAGGCGGAACGCCGAGGCGTCCTGCTCGAGGACGGAGCCGGCGCGCACGATGCCCGCGTTGGACACGACCAGGTCGAGGCCGCCGGTGACGCGCTCGATCTCGGTGGCCATTGCGGCGACGGAGTCCTCGTCGGCGACGTTGACCGTGATCGGGTGGGCGACGCCTTCGCCGCCGAGTTCGGCCGCCTTGGCTGCCGCACCCTCGCCGTTGAGGTCGGCGATGAACACAAAGCAGCCGGCCTCGACGAGGCCTCGGGCGATCTCCGCGCCGAATCCCTGCGCGCCGCCCGTGACCAGGGCGACGCGGCCGTTGATGGTGCGCTCGCCGGTGCGCGTGGAGCGCACCTCGTAGGTCTCCTCCCCCGCCCGCACAACGACGGGAAGCTCCGTCTCCTTCAGGGAGCAGGGGCACACCTCGGTGAGGGGGCCGTCGAAGGTGACGGTGGGCTCGGCGGTGGAGGGC
>CATWCG010000218.1:0-4065 GCA_958349165.1 uncultured Actinomyces sp.
CTACCGAGCATCGCGCTACTCCTTCGAGGCCAATCTTTTCGCGCAATAACAAGGATTTTGATAATTCGTCCCCACAGAACGCGGATACTGCTCGTAACATCCGGTGGTGTCAATGGGTAATAGCAATGAGTTCGTTGAATGCGTGGGTGGGGGTGTGGTAGCCGAGGGTGACTCTGGGGCAGTTGCCCGGCTCGTGGGTGCTGACGTCGAGGTAGGGCTGGTGGCTGGTGATGCGCTCAACCAGGGTTGCGCATGCGCTGGCCCCGTCTTGGCCGATAATCAGGTCGCCTTCCCAGTTGCCCGGGATTTTCCGATCAGCGATGTCGGTGCGCTTCAATCAATCAATCAATCGCATCCCAACAATGGGGGTTTGCACCCGCCTGCTGGGGATTTCTTGCGCATCCACCTGCGCGAGGGCAAGCATATACCGTGCTCGATGAGGGTTTTCTTGGGAGGCAATCCACGTGTCGAGCGCCTCGTGGCTGATCGCGCTGTGAGCGTCGGGAGAAGTATCCATGGAGGGCAGCGTGCCACACGCCTGCGTGCGCAAGCGGTGCGCTGATCTGGCGCGGTGTGCACCCAGGGACAAACCCGCCTCCAACCCCGCCACGACCACCGCACGATACAGGGCAGCAAGCAACCGACGACACCCCACAACCAACCTCCAAACAGCCACAAAAAATTGCTGACACCCAATGACACCGCCCACCAACATTGACGAAACACTTCACAATGGTTAGAGTCGGCATGACAGTGAGACAAGGGAGACACACATGGGCTGGTTTTCAACCTACGTATCAGATCCACCAGGAAACGCCGACCAGATCGCGGGCATCAAAGACGGACTCAGTGCCGCCGCCGAGAAGGCAAACTCTGCCGAGAAGGACCTGTCGTCCATCAAGTCCTCGATCTCGAGGTGGGCCGGTCAGGCCCGCGATAACTACAGCGAGTCGAGCCAGCGCGCAGCGAGGCGCCTCTACAATTTCGGCGCAGGCCTGACGTCTGCCTCCAGTGACGTCGACAAGTACTACTGGAAACTCCGGTCCATCAAGTCCTACGTGGACGGAACCCTGCGTCCCGCCCTAGAAAATCTCGACAAACAATTCGATGCCACCCCCATGGCGGACCGCTGGTCGAAGTTCTGGGAACTGCGCAAGCAAGCGTTGAGTATTCAGGACGATTACAACTCGAAGTACAAGGAACTCAAGCAGTCGGCGGAGGAACTGACTCAGAGCCTCAAGGGGGCGCTCGCCATCGAGCCGGTGGCGCGAGATTCCGAAAATGTCGGAACTCCTCAAGACCCTTCAAGGACCGAAAGACTCAGCCCTGATAAAACTAAGAATATCGATGACGAGCGGAAGCAACTAGCCGCAGGAACATACGATCCACGCAATGTCAGACAAGGAGGGATCGGCGACTGCTACTACCTGGCCTCCCTCATGGCCGTCATGAATTCCAGCGATGGGCAGAAGAGACTCGCACAGGGTATTCGCCCTCACTACGACTCAGCCGGCAACATCGACGGCTACTACGTGAGGGTCTACAGGAATCCGGGGATATTCTCCGGCCCCTCGCAAGAGGTTCTCGTGCGGGACACCTACGAAAACGGCGCCTCCTCGTCCGGCCATACCGGCGTGATCTCCCTCTATGAGAAAGCCTACGCCCAGACCTTCCCCGACGGCGTCAACAACTCCATAGCCTTCGGATTCGGCGGAATCAGCGGAGGCCACCCCCAAGACGCGCTCCCCGACATTACCGGCAAGGGCACGCACACTGTCGACGGCGCAGGAGGAATCTTCGGCTGGGGCGAGGGCTATGACCAATCCGAGAGGCAGGACATCATCAACTCCGTCAATAGCGGGCGGCCGACCGTGGCCAGCACCGCGTCTAGCAAAAACTTCACCTCCAAGACCGCTCCCGTGACCGCCACGCTTCCGGACGGCACGCAGGAGACGATCAAGATTTACGATTCACACTCGTACATGGTCAAGAAGGCTGACCAATCGGGAGTCACCCTGGTCAATCCGCACGGTTCAAATCCACGCGCCACCGGAGGCTCGGTAGACGGTGGGGAGTTCACGATCTCCTGGGAGGATTTCCAGAAGTACTACGGAGACGTCGCGATCGGATCCCTCTAGTGAAAGAAATCCTCAAACGCGCCATTACATTAATCGCCACGACAATCCTCACTGTAGGCCTGATCGGCGCATGCGCCGACAGAGAACAAGGACAGAAAATGGAACAATGCACAGGCACGATCTACACTCTTCGAACGGCAATTCTCTACCCGCTCATCGATTCCTTCCCCTATCTCAGAGTCTATTCAACCGACGCTCAAGTCGTTGATGGAACCCCCGAAGCGGAGGTTCGCGTGGAGTGGGATGAGGGAGTCAATCGCCCCGCAAATTTGAACGAGACACTGAAGCTGGGAGAGAGCGCGACCCTCGAGAAGGTCGGGACCTTCACGCTCATCGGCATGGAGCCTCCCGCCCACGGCAAGCGCTGGCCGGATCCCGTCGTGTGCTTCGAACAAGATCCTCAGCTCATGGACACCGCACGCCAGTACGCCGCCGACAACGACCTCTACTTCCGCCCCGATGACGAGGAGGCACGCCAGTCATGACAGCATCCTTCGCCTGCGACCCCGCCGAGATGACGCGGCTCAAGGGCAGGCACGACACCCTGCGTGGAACCGTCGACGAAATCACTGTCCCATCGGGCGCCATCAACTGGGGGTTCCTGGTCGTCACCTCCGGCTATAGCAAGCTCGAATCAGACGCCACAAGACGCCGCGATACCATGCACAAGTGGTGCGACCAGATGTCCGGCGCCATCTCGAAAACAGCGAGCGACGCTCAGGCGGGCGACTCTCACTGGGCATCCGTCATCAAGAAGGACCGGCGCACGTCCCTGTAGCACACCGCCTCAGCGACCGCCTGGAGTGTGCGGGCACAGACAACAGGCCCGCACACTCCAGGTCGTCGCATCAGACGTTGACAGGGATACCACCACCGCGCGGACATGGCGGCGGCCCCCTGTCAGCTCACTGCCCCAGCGCCCCCTTCACGGCCTGGTCCAGCGACTGCGCGGCGCCGCCGAGCATCCCCTCGAGGGCCTCCAGCGTGTAGTGCGACGGACCCGCCAGGAACGCGACCATCGCGCCAACCTCGGCGGCATCCACGCCCACGCGCGCTGCCCAGGCCCGCCGATACAGGCGCAGCTGCGTCGCGAAATACGCCAGCTTCTCCGGCTTCGTCTTACGCGTCACCGGCTGACCACTCTTCCAATCCACAACCAGGAAACGCGGCCCCTCCCCGCTCACGCGCTCAAAAACAGCGTCGATGCGGCCCTGTACAGATACGCCGCCCACCTCCACGGAGAAGGCCTCCTCGATAGCGACGGCTCGATAGTTCGCCAGTTCCCCCGCGACGAACGCGCGGAAGTTTTCGCGTAGCCTCTCGAGCAGCTCGCGCTCCTTCGTCGTCAGCAAGGCCTCGTCCGCCCCGTCACCACCACCCGACAGCGCAGAGTCCTCACCGGGCGCGACCGCCGATGGATCCTGGGCCTCGGCAGCAGGATCGGCCCCCGCGATGTGCAGCTCGCGCTCCGCCCACGCGTGGAAGACCGTGCCCAGCGCGGAGAAAGAACTGGGCTTGACCGGCATCGGCCGACGCATATCGCGCGCGAACTCACCCGCATCCTGCAGCAGCGAAGAGACAGACGTGGCCGGCACGCGCTCGGCCCACAGGTCCACGACAGGCGCCTCCCGGCCCAGCCGATCCTCCTCGATCAGGGCGATCGTGTCGCTCACCGCCGGGTCATCGCCCAACTCTGCCAAGGCCTCGAACACGTCCCTATCCTGCGCGAACTCACGTAGCTGCGCGCGCACGGACGCCGCCGCTGCCGCGACCCGCTGACGCGACGGTCCCGGTGCTGGCGGGAAGGTCTGCGAAGAGGCCGGCGCAGACAGCGCCTCGCGCTCCTCCTCACCCGGAATCGGGGCAATCAGGCAGGCCCCCTCCCCCACGGCGGGCTCGACGCCGAGGTCGCGCCAGGCACCGGATC
>CATWCG010000219.1:0-4026 GCA_958349165.1 uncultured Actinomyces sp.
CATGCCCGTCTCCGGCCTCGTCATCAACGTCGACCAGCCCGACTTCCTGCGCGGCGCCGCCTCCCTGTGGGAACACACCGACCTGGCCACCCTCAAGGAGTGGCTGAGCGCGTCGGCCATCGACGCGCGCGCCTCCCTGCTCTCGGCCGACTTCGTCCAGGAGAACTTCGACTTCCACGGCCGCACCCTGGCGGGCACGCAGGAGCTGCGCCCGCGTTGGAAGCGCGCGCTGTCCCTCATCGAGTCCTACCTGGGCGAGGCCATGGGGCGCGCCTGGGTGGCCCGCCACTTCCCGCCCGAGGCCAAGGACGCGATGGACGCCCTCGTGCGCCGCCTGCTCGACGCCTACGGCGAGTCGATCCGCGGACTGGACTGGATGAGCGAGGAGACGAAGAAGAAGGCGCTGGCCAAGCTGACGACCTTCAACCCGAAGATCGGATACCCCGCCAAGTGGCGCGACTACTCCACGCTGCACCTGGACCCCTGCGCCACCCTCGTCGATAACGTGCGCGCCGCCAACGCCCACGCGACCGACCGCGAGTGGGGCAAGCTTGGGCGTCCCGTCGACCGCGACGAGTGGTACATGACCCCGCAGACGGTCAACGCCTACTACAACCCCACGCAGAACGAGATCGTCTTCCCCGCCGCGATCCTCCAGCCCCCGTTCTTCGACGCGCAGGCGGACGACGCGGTGAACTTCGGCGCGATCGGAGCGGTCATCGGTCACGAGATCGGCCACGGCTTCGACGACCAGGGTTCGCGCTACGACGGGGCGGGCAACCTGTCGAACTGGTGGACCGACCAGGACAGGGCCGCCTTCGAGGAGCGCACCCACGCGCTCATCGGGCAGTACGACGTCCTCACCCCCGCCGTGCTGGCCTGCGCCACAAGCGACGAGGCCGCCGGAGAGGAGGCGGGCGGGGACAGCGCTGAGCGCTCGCTCCCCCACGTCAACGGTGCCCTGACCATCGGTGAGAACATCGGCGACCTGGGCGGCATGACGATCGCGTGGAAGGCGTGGGTGGCAGCCCTGGCCGAGCAGGGTCTCACCCCGCAGACCGCTCCCGTCATCGACGAGCTGACCGGCCCGCAGCGCTTCTTCTTCTCGTGGGCCCGCGCCTGGCGCACCGCGACACGCCCCCAGTTCGCGCGCCAGATGCTGGCCATCGACCCTCACTCCCCCGCCGAGTTCCGCTGCAACCAGGTGCTGCGCAACCTCGACGCATTCGCCGCGACGTTTGACGTCAAGCCGGGAGACGGCATGTGGCTCGATCCCGCTCAGCGAGTCACCATCTGGTAACAGCGTGTCCCAGCCGACAAAAATCGGCGCGCCACGAGCATCCACAGACAACACATGACACCATAGGAATGTTTGGCGCGACAGCGCCCCACCATTCCATCGACGGAAAGGCACCCCATGCCAGGCCTGAACCTCACGCGCGAGGAAGCGACCGAGCGCGCCTCGATCATCTCCTCCGTGACCCGCTACGAGATCTCGCTGGACCTCACGCGCGGCGACACCGACTTCGGTTCTTTTACCCGCATCGAGTTCGACGCGCGCGAAGGCGCCTCCACGTTCGCGGACCTCGTCTCCACCAACGTCCACTCGATTCGCCTCAACGGCAACGCCCTCGATCCCTTCTCCGTCCACCAGGACAACCGCATCGCCCTGGAGAACCTGGCAGAACACAACGTGCTCGAGGTGGACGCGTCCTGCCAGTACATGCACACGGGCGAAGGTCTGCACCGCTTCGTCGATCCCGCAGACGGCCAGGCCTACACCTACTCCCAGTTCGAGGTCCCGGACGCGCGCCGCGTGTACACGACCTTCGAGCAGCCCGACCTGAAGTCGACGTTCACGCTGACCGTGAAGGTCCCCAAGGGCTGGAAGGTCTTCTCCAACGCGCCCACCCCCTCCCCCGAGGAAGACGGCGACGCGTGGACCTACCGCTTCGCGACCACGGAGACGATGTCCACGTACATCACCGCGATCGTCGCCGGCCCCTACCAGGGCACCACGGCCTCGCTCACCTCCTCCGACGGGCGCACGATCGACCTGGGCGTCTACGCGCGCGCCTCGATCGTCGAGCATCTGGACGCCGAGGAGATCATCGACATCACCCGTCGCGGCTTCGAGTTCTTCGAGGGCGCCTACGGCATCCCCTACCCCTTCACGAAGTACGACCAGATTTTCGTGCCCGAGTACAACGCGGGCGCCATGGAGAACGCGGGCTGCGTGACCTTCCGCGACGCCTACGTGTTCCGCACGCGTCCCACCGAGGCCCAGATGGAGGCCCGCGCCAACACGATCCTGCACGAGCTGGCGCACATGTGGTTCGGTGACCTGGTCACCATGAAGTGGTGGAACGACCTGTGGCTCAACGAATCTTTCGCCGAGTTCATGAGCCACCTGGCCCTGGCCGAGGCCACGAAGTACACCGAAGGCTGGACCGGCTTCATGGTCCGCAAGGACTGGGGCCTCAAGCAGGATCAGCTGCCCACCACCCACCCGATCACGGCCGAGATCCGCGACCTGGCCGACGTCGAGGTCAACTTCGACGGCATCACCTACGCCAAGGGCGCCTCCGTGCTGCGCCAGCTCGTCTCCTACGTGGGGCGCGACGCGTTCTTCGCGGGCCTGCACGAGTACCTGACGAAGCACTCCTACGCCAACGCCACGCTGGATGACCTGCTCTCCGAGCTGGCGGCCGCGTCGGGTCGCGACCTGGCGGCCTGGTCGAAGGTGTGGCTGGAGGAGGCCGGCGTGACCCTCCTGCGCCCGGTTATCACGACGGGCGAGGACGGTGTCATCGAGCGCCTCGAGGTCGTCCAGGAGGCCTTCTCCGAGGGAGCCTCCCTGCGTCCGCATCGCCTGGGCGTCGCCGGCTACTCGCTGACCGAGGAGGGTACGCTGGCCCAGGTCTTCCGCGACGAGCTCGACGTGGATGGCGCGTCCACGATCGTCGAGGCGGCCGCGGGCATCGCCCGTCCCGACTTCATCCTGGTCAACGACGGCGACCTCGGCTACGCGAAGGTTCGCCTGGACGAGCAGTCGCTGGCCTTCGCGATCTCCAACATCACGAAGTTCACGGACTCCCTCACGCGCGGCGTCGTCATGGCCTCCGCGTGGGATATGACCCGCGACGGCGAAATGCGCGCCCGCGACTACCTGAACCTCGCGCTGACCTCGATCCCGGTCGAGGACAACATGAGCCTGCTCATGCTGACCCTGCGCCACATCGACGAGGCTGTGCGTACCTTCGTCGCGCCCCAGTACCGCGCGGAAGCCGCCGAGGACACGGGCCGACGCTTGCTCCTCCTGGCCCGCACCGCCGCATCCGGGTCGGACGCGCAGCGCATGCTCGTGGCCGCGGCCGCACGCAACGCGACCAGCTCCGAGCAGTTCGACGCCATCCGCGGCCTCTTCGACGGTACGCAGACGTTGGACGGCCTGGACCTGGACGTCGATCTCAAGTGGGGCCTGCTCCTCTCCCTCGTGCGCGGCGGCGCCGCCACCGAGGCCGACATCGACGCCCTCGAGGCCGACGATGACACGATGACCGGCCACCAGAACGCCGCGGCCTGCCGCGCCGCGCGGTCGGGCGAGTGGATCAAGGCCGACGTGTGGGACAAGGTCCTGTCCGATACGACCATCCCGAATGACACCCGCTGGGCAATGATCTCGGGCTTCTGGGCGCAGGCTCGCAGCACGCCCTCCGCCTATGCCTCCTACGTCGGCGAGTACTTTGACGCACTGTGGGGCATCTGGGAGCGTTTCACCTTCCACACCGCCGAGGACCTCACGACGCTGCTCTTCCCGACCGCGATCGCCGGCTACGCGCCCGAGGTCGACGTGGTCGCCTCCGGCAAGGCGTGGATCGAGGCTCACGCCGACGCGTCGGCGGGCACGCTGCGTATCATCCGCGAGCTCATCGACGTGTGTGAGCGTCAGATCGCCAACCAGGCGGTGGACGCGGGCTGATTCGCTTCTCGTGCGCTGGGGGGCGTGGCCGCGTGGCCACGCCC
>CATWCG010000220.1:0-4024 GCA_958349165.1 uncultured Actinomyces sp.
GAACAGCGTCAGGGTCATGTACAGCTTGTTCGAGGAGCTGCTCATGATCATCGATGGCGTGCAAGATGTCTTCAACTTCCGCGCACGGATTCGCCAGTCGATCAGGGTCAATTCCGTCGCGGTAGCAGCGTTCGCTCATGTCGTGCATTCGCGAAGTCAGATCATTGCTGATCCTGCGCTCAATGTCTTTTTTAGTCCCTCGTCGCCCGAGAATTGACTGAGCAAGAAAGGTTATGGGATCGCGAGCGTCAGTTACGATAGCTGCGGTCTGTTGATGCTGGGCGGCGTTAAGTAGCATTGAGGTCAGTGCGACACCGACGTTAATTAGAGGAGTTGCTTCAGGATCAACCATGAGTCAAATTGTATATCACAAGGTTTGACAGTCCTAGTGAAGCAGAGTTGAAAGAGCTAGCGTTCTTCGCGTAGGTGTGGGGTCGGAAGCTCTCGCTTCCGGCCCCACGCCGTGCCTGTCTGCCTGTTTGTCAGCGCGCGCTTGCTGTGCCCGAACGCGCGCCTGAAGAGACCGTTGAGCGTGAGGTGCTCAGGCCTCGTGAATGCGCTCCTCGACGACGTCCTCGCCCGCAACCAGCTTGCCGGACGCGCCCGCTCCCAGCTGCTCCATGGCCAGGCGGCCCACCATCTGCTGGTTCGTCGTCGTGCGCTGCGAACGCGCACCCGACAGGAAACTGAAGAACCAGTTCACCAGCGTGCCCACCTGCGACTTGAAGCCGACAATGTACAGCAGGTGCAGGAAACACCAGGCCACCCACGCGGTGAAGCCCGTCATCTTCGTGTTGCCCATCTTCACGACCGCCTTGAAGCGCGCGATCGTCGCCATCGACCCCTTATCGAAGTAGGAGAACTCCGTCGCCTTCGGCTTGCGGCCCGCCAGGCGTGCCGCCACCGTGTCGGCGGCGAAGCGCGCGGACTGGATCGCGCCCTGCGCGACGCCGGGCACGCCCGGGAACGCCATCATGTCGCCCAGCACGAAAATCTCGGGGTGCCCGGGCAGAGTCAGGTCCTTGTTGACGGTGACGCGCCCCGCGCGGTCCACTTCGGCGCCCGTCGCCTCGCCCAGGGCGCGGCCCAGCGGGCTCGCGGACACGCCCGCAGCCCACACCTTGCACACGGACTCGATCCGCTCCTCCTCGCCGGACTTGTACTTCAGTGTCACGCCCTCGGCGTCCACGTCCGTCACGAAGGCGTTCATCTTCATCTCGACGCCCAGCTTGGCCAGCGCCTCCTCGGTCTTATGGCCGAGCTGCTCGCCGAACGGGGGGAGGGGGTGCTCGGCGCCGTCCACCAGGATGACGCGCGCCTTCGTCGGATCGATGTTGCGGAACTCGCCCTTCAGCGTGTGAGAGGCGAGCTCGCGGATCTGTCCCGCCATCTCCACGCCCGTCGGGCCCGCGCCCACAACAACGAAGGTGAGGAGCTTGCCCAGCAGAGCGGGATCGGTCTCGATCTCCGCCAGCTCAAACGCGCCGAAAATGCGGGCGCGCAGCTCGAGCGCGTCATCGATCGTCTTCATGCCCGGCGCGAACACCGCGAAGTGGTCGTTGCCGAAGTAGGACTGGCCCGCGCCCGCCGCCACGATCAGCGTGTCGTACTCGGTGCGCTCGTACTTGTTGTGGTTGCGCCACTTCACGACGCGAGCCTCGACGTCGATCTCCTCGACGAGCGCCTGCAGGACGGTCACGTTCTTCTGCTTCCGCAGGATCTCGCGCGTCGTGGGGGCGATGTCGCCCTCGGAGAGGATGCCCGTGGCCACCTGGTAGAGCAGGGGCTGGAACAGGTGGTGCGACGTGCGGGCCAGGATGGTGATGTCGGCGTCGACCTTCTTCAGTCGACGAGCAGCCGTCAGGCCAGCGAAACCGGAGCCGATGATGACGATGCGATGGCGGGGCATAAGACTCTCCTTCGATTAAGCAAGGCTAATCTTACCTAAATACGGTGCGCTTAAATTGTGAAGTCTCACGCACCCGTCTCTAGCGTTCCGACGCCGAAAACAGCTCCGCCGCCGCGAGGGGATCGGGCTTGCCCGTCGCCGTCGTTGGCAGCTCGTCCACGACCACGATCCGCCGCACCTTCTCCCAGGGTGCCAAGGCCTCGCTCAGGGCCTCCGACAGCGCGTCGGCGCTCATCGACGAGGCCTGGGCGCGGCCCTCGGGAGACGGCACGATGAGCGCGGCGACGATCTGCCCCCAGCGCTCGTCCGGCAACCCCACGACGAGGGCATCGGACACCGTATCCAGCGACCGCAGCGCGCGCTCGACGCTCGGGGGAGCCACCAGCTCACCGGCCGTGTTGATCATGCGGTGGGCGCGTCCCACCATGTGCAGCCAGCCGTTCGCGTCCCTCGTCGCCAAATCGCCGGTGCGCAGCCACTCCTCGCCGGTGACGACGCCGGGTCCGCGCACCCAGATCTCGCCCATCTCGCCGACGCCTGCCTCGCGGTCGGGGGAAGCCATGACAACCAGATCCACGTAGGGGAACGGAACGCCCAGCGACCCGGCGGGCGCGCCGCACTGCGGCGTCGCAACCGTTCCAGCCCCCGACGTCTCCGTCATGCCCCACACGTGGATGGGAGACAGTCCCACGCGACGCATCGCCTCCGCCAGATCCGCCGTCATCGCGTCCCCGCCGATCAGCGGGCGCACCCACGAGGACAGATCGCCGCCGCCGGCCTCGTACTCCTCGACGAGGGCGCGCACGATCGCGGGCACGGCGAACATCATCGTGATCCCGTAGCGCGTGATCGCGTCCAGCACGCCGCGCGCATCAAAGGAACCCGGGAAACCCAGCGTCACCAGCGTGCCACCGTGCGTCCACACGTCCATCGAGGTCCCATTGAAGCCGCCGATGTGGCTGGCGGGCGCGCACACGCCCACGACCGACGAGGTCGGCGCGTAGTCGAAGCCCTCGCGGAAATTCGTCGACCCCCACCACATGACCTCGTGGGTCAGCTCGACGGGACGCGGCGTCCCCGTCGACCCCGACGTGAACAAGATGGCGGCCAGCTCGGTGCCGCAGCGCGCGGGCGCGGTGCTCATCGGTGCCGCGCGATCCAGCCAAGCAGCCAGGTCGCCAAACGACGCCCGGTACACTCCCGCGGAGGCCAGGGCGAGCGCAGTGGGGGAGGAGGCCTCGTCGTGGAACACCCACGTGGCCTCCACCTGTTCGCACATCGACGCGAGCGCGGAGACGGGCATGCGCGGGGAGAGCGGAACCGTCACCGCGCGCAGCCACGAGGCCGCCACGTGCACGATGTAGTGCCACGGCGAGTTCGCGCCGACGACGGCGATGCGCGTGCCCTCACCGATGCCCGCCTCCGCGAAGGCGCGAGCCAGGCGAGCGACCGTATCGGCGGCCTCGCGCACGCTCCACTCCTGGCCCGTCACCGCGTCGACCAGGGAGAGCCGCTCGGGGTGGCGGCGCGCGGCGGCCAGGAGGGCCCGCGCGGGCGAATAATCGGGGATCACGAGGCCGAGGCGGCCTTCGCGGCTGCCATGGCCGCGTGACGCTCCGAGCGCTCCTTCAGGCGCGCCAGGACCGAACCGGCCTCCTGGAGCGTCGAACCGGAATTGGCGATGTGGCGCAGCTGCTCGGGGATCTCAAAGCCGCGGGCACGCATACCCTTGGCCCACAGCAGGCCCGCGCGGTAGGAGGAACGCACGAGGGGCCCGGCCATGACGCCGGCGAAGCCCATCTCCTCGGCCTCGGCCGCCAGCTCCACGAACTCCTCCGGGTGCACCCAGCGGTCAATCGGGTGATGCAGGGGAGAGGGGCGCAGGTACTGCGTGAGCGTCAGCAGGTCGCAGCCAGACGCGTGCAGATCGCGCATGGCGGCGCTGACTTCCTCGCGGGTCTCGCCCATGCCCAGGATCAGGTTTGACTTGGTGACCATGCCGCCGTCGTGGGCGCGCTTGATCATGGCGAGCGAGCGATCATAGTTGAAGGCGGGACGAATCTTCTTGAAGATACGCGGCACCGTCTCCAGGTTGTGCGCGAAAACCTGCGGGCC
>CATWCG010000221.1:0-3998 GCA_958349165.1 uncultured Actinomyces sp.
GGATTGCCCCGAGGAGCCACCGGGCCGCGAGGACCAGGAAGGCCACGCCGATGAAGCGGGTGATGGGGATCCAGATCCACCACCAGTCGACGAACCATTGGCCGAGCTGATGGCCGGCCTCGACGAGGCCTCCGGTGTGGGGGATGTGCGCGATGAGGGTGAGGAGCCCGTCGAGGCTCTTGCGGATGCTTTCGAGGCCGAGGGTGCGCAGGTCGGCCAGGATCCAGAAGGCGAGTCCCGTGCCCACCCCCCAGATGACGCCGAGGCCGGCGGCGACCGTGCTGACGGCCGCCCAGGAGGCGCGTTTCTTGTGGAGGTGTCCGATGACGAGGCCGATGAGGGCTGCTTGGAAGGAGCGCCCGGCGGTGGCGAACCCGCCGACGGCGATGGCGAGCAGGACGGTGGAGGCGAAGGCGGCGACGGAGGCGCGGGGGCGCAGCTTGAGGGAGGCCATGGCGAGGGGGACGGCCGTGGCGACTTGGAAGAGGAGCTGGAAGACGGGGGTGACGGCGGCGATGAGACCGAAGGTGACGGCCAGGCCGGAGAGCGCGCCGGCGGTCGCCACCTCGACGGGGGTGAGGCGGCGGGCGTCGCGCGCGTGTGAGCTCATGGTGTCTAGTGTTCCAGGCCCCGCCCACATCTGCGAGCGCCGGGCCGATACAGGTCGGCTTACGCTGTGGGCGCTACTGCCCGTTAAGTTCCCCGAAGGGGATGTGGACGCTCGGCGTCGAGGAGGAGGCGCCGTCCACGTGTCGGCGCTGATCGTCGAAGAAGATGTGCGGCTGCAACACTTCCAGCATGGGGCCCTTCGGGAGGCCGCCCAGGAAGAAGGCGTCGTTGACGCGCAGGCCCCACCCTCGGATCGAGTTGATCGCCCGCTCATGAGCGGGGGCGCTCCGGGCGGTCACGACGGCGACATGCACCCGACGCCGATACCCCTGCGGATCACCCGCACTGTTCGACTCCTCGATCCGCTGAATCCGATTGATCTTCTCCAGGAAATCGGCCATCGGCCCACGGGAGAGAGGGACCTCGGCCAGGGCACTCTCGCTCTCCTGATACCCGTCCAGCCCCTCGCTCTGGTACACGCGTTCGGCCGAATCGTCGGCCAGGACGCCGTCGAAGTCGAAGGCGATGCGCAGGTCGGTGTCCCCGTCGTCCGGCACGGCGCGCCCGACGACGTGGCCCGCCGCGAATCCAAGGCTGATCGCCTCACGCACGTCGGCCTCGTTCGCGGAGAGGAACAGGGACATGCGCAGCGGCTCCATGAAGCGATACGGGGCGCGGCCCTGCATGAAGATCGCGCGCGTGATGTCCAGGCCGTGACGCGCGACGGAACGCATGACGCGCATCCCCGTCTCAGGGTCGTTGCGCGAGAGGATGACGACCTCCACCAGGCGCTCCCGATCCGACAGGTCGTTCAGGGCCAGGAGGCGCCGGATGAAGGGGAAGGCGACGCCCGGTTCGAGCACGTCGTCGAGGTGCTCGCGCTGATACTCCCGATACCGCTCTTCCCCCTGCTCGCGGAACACCGCGTCCGACTCCGCCAGGTCGAACAGGGCGCTGGACGCGACCCCGATGACGAGGGCTCGCTCCAGGTCAAGCGTGTCACCCATCTGCCACTCCTTCCGCTCGCGCCGGACCCCTCGCCCGACACCGTCAGGCTACGCGGGGGCATGCACATCTGCGTCCTCTCCCCCGCACGAGGATCGACGAGGCCGTGGCCGCGTCTCGCGCACCGGCAGCACCCGCGAGATACGAAGGAACAAACACCGTGTCATAACGCCGCACTTACCCTTGTGAGGGGCACCTTATTTTGTATAGTATTCCCCTCATAATCCACAACACATGAGAGGACGCGATGAAGACCCGTCTCGCCACACTGACCGCCATCCTGGCCACCGCCACCCTGGCCCTCACCGCCTGCGCGGGCGGCTCCGGCTCCACCACCGCCCAGTCGGAGCAAACCACCCAGGAGGCCACGGCCTCGTCCACGCGCACGATTACCGACCACGCGGGCAACGAGGTCGTCCTGCCCGCCACAATCACCCGCGTCGCCATCGACCAGATCCCGATCGAATCCACCTACCTGGCCTACTTTGACGGCAAGGCCCCCTACCTGGTGGGCATGAGCGCCGCCCGCGTCACGGCCATGAGCCAGACGATCGCCGCCGAGATGGCACCCGAGATGATGCAGGTGGACACCAGCTACTACGACAAGGGCGAACTCAACGCCGAAGCCCTGCTGAACCTGAACGTCGACGTCGTCTTCTACAACGCCTTCAACAAGGAACACGGCGAAATGTTCCGCAAGGCCGGCATCCCGGCCGTCGGCTTCACGACGATGGGGAACCCGTCGGAGACGTACACGGAGTGGATGGAGCTCCTCGAGGACGTCTTTAATGAGGACGGCCACATGGCCGACAAGATCGCGCTCGGCAAGGACCTGGTCGCCGACGCCCGAGCCCGCACCGCGAAGGTCCCCGAGGACCAGAAGGTCTCGACGATGGTGCTCATGGGCGCGGCCGACGGTCAGCTCGCGGTCGCGGGCGGCAAGGACGGCTGGTTCACCAACGAATGGGCCGACTCGCTGAACTACACGAACGTCACGCGCGACACCGACACCTCGCACACGCCCGTCACCTTCGAGCAGGTTCTCACGTGGGATCCCCAGGTCCTCCTCGTCACCGGCAAGGGCATGTCGAACATGACGGCGAACTCCGTCCTGACGAACTCGGTGCAGGGGGTGGACTTCTCGACTCTCAGCGCCGTGAAGTCCGGACGCGTCTACTCCACCGGCCTGGGCATGTGGAACTGGTTCACCCCCAACCCGGATGCTCCCATCGTCGCCAACTGGCTCGGCGCGTCCCTGTACCCGGAGCAGTTCTCCGACGTTGACCTCGTAGCCATGACGAAGGACTACTACCAGAAGATGTACAACTTCACGCTCACGGACGAGCAGGCCCGCGCCATCGTCAACCCGGACTCCGCGTCCTGATATCTGTCCCCGGCCTCGTCTCCCTATCGACGAGGCCGGGGCACCTTGTGCGTGAGACGCCCGGTAAGCGTCGGGGAGAGGACATCATGACGTCTGTGTTGACCAGGAATGGGCGGCTGCGCGTGTGGGTGGTTCCCACGCTGGTCGTCCTCATTGTTGTGTGCGCGGCGGCGGCCATGCTGATTGGCCGTTTTTCCGTGTCCCTGGAGGACGTGGTCGCGGCGCTGCGCGCGAGGTTCTGGGGAGGCCCGGCGGTGCCCCCGCGCATCAACTCCGTCGTGTTTGACCTGCGGGCACCCCGCATCATCGTGGCGATCCTGATCGGCGGGGGCCTGTCGGTTGCCGGCGCCTCGTTCCAGTCGCTCTTCTCCAACCCCCTGGCCACGCCGGACACCCTGGGCGTCGCGGCGGGCACGTGCGTGGGCGCGGTCATCGCCCTGCTGCTGGACTGGAATCTGATCGGTGTGCAGGCCGCGGCCCTCGTCGCGGGCCTGGCGACGATGGCTTTCACGACGGCGATTTCACGCACGCGCACGGGTGCTTTCAATGTCATCACGCTCGTGCTCGGCGGGGTCATCGTCTCGGCTCTGGCGAACGCGGTCCTCTCGCTCCTCAAACTGACGGCCGACCCGACGAGCCAGCTTCCCGAGATCACCTACTGGCTGATGGGCTCGCTCGCCGCGGTCACCTACCACCAGATCGCGCTGGGCGCGCCCTTCATCATCGCGGGCGTCGTCGTCATCGTGGCGCTGCGCTGGCAGCTCAACATCCTCTCCCTCTCAGAGGACGAGGCCCGCTCAGCCGGCGTGAACGTGTCCCTCATGCGCGCCGTCCTCATCGTCGCCTCGACGGTCATCACGGCCTCGGTCATTTCGATGTGCGGCCAGGTTGGCTGGGTCGGCCTGCTCGTGCCGCACTGCGCGCGCATGCTGTGCGGGCAGAACAACCGCGCGGTCATCCCCGTGTCGCTGCTGCTCGGGTCGGCGCTCATGATCGTCAT
>CATWCG010000222.1:0-3988 GCA_958349165.1 uncultured Actinomyces sp.
CGCCGCGCCGAGCTCATCGCTAACGAGGACTACCTGCTGTCCATCCTGCACGCCGGTAACGAGCGGGCCAACGAACAGGCCGATCAGACCCTGTCCGAGGTTCGCACCGCCATGCAGATGGTCTACTAACCCATCACCCACTGCGTCATTGGAGACAACTATGGCCTACAATCAATTCCCCGAACGTCCCGACGAGTCCGTCGGCTCATGGATGCTCACCCTCCTCTTGTGCGGCATCCCGGTGGTCGGCTTCATCTACCTGCTGGTGCTCGCCTTCGGTTCCGGCGCCGCGCCGTCGAAGCGTAACTTCGCGCGCGCCGTCTTCGCCTGGGAGATCATCGCACTCATTGCGACGATCATCCTCTACGTCCTCTTCGGAGCGGCGATCTTCGCAGCGCTCAACAGCGGTCACTGACGTCTCATCTCACGTCTTCCAGCGGGGCGGCATCCGAATCACTCGGGTGCCGCCCCGCCCTTTCTCGCCAGCCAGGGGCTCTGTCGTTCCTCCACACGCCCCATCACCACACCATGGGAGATCGGTCACATTCCGTGGTGTGATCTTCGCCTATCAGCTGGTCGGTCCATACGTTAGGGTTGGATATGTGAGCGAGAAACTGTTGCCCCGTATCCCGATCATCGAAGTGTTCCCCGTCATCGAAGACGGCACGCTTCCCGCCAAGGCGACCGAAGGCGAGCCTTTCCCCATTCGTGCGACCGTGTTCCGCGAAGGACACGACGCATTCGCCGCCGAGGCCGTCCTCCTGCGCCCGGACGGAGGTGAATACTCCCGTACCCGCATGGTCGACATCGCCCCCGGCCTGGACCGCTACGAGGCCTGGGTCGCCGCCGACACCCCTGGCGCCTGGTCCTTCCGCATCGACTCCTGGTCCGACCCCTACGCCACCTGGCGCCACGACGCCGCCGTTAAAGTCGGGGCCGGCATCGACGTCGAGCTCATGCTCGAGGAGGGCGCCCGCCTCATGGAACGCGCGGCCGCCGGCACCGCCTTCCACAACCCGACCCAGGAAGAGCCCCCGGCCTCGGACATCGAGGCGCTCTTCGACGCTGCGCGCCGCCTGCGCGACACCAGTCACTCCCCCCAGCAGCGTCTCTCCGCCGGCATCTCCTCTCGCATCCGCCTGGTCTTCCGCGATCACCCGCTGCGCGACCTCCTCGACTCCTCGCGCGTCTACCCGCTCGACGTCGCCCGCACCAAGGCGCTGGCCGGCGCGTGGTACGAAATCTTCCCGCGCTCTGCAGGCGCCTACCAGAACCCCGACGGCACCTGGGTCTCGGGCACCCTCGAACGCGCAGCCGACGACCTGCCGCGCATCGCCGACATGGGCTTCGACGTCGTCTACCTGACCCCCATTCACCCGATCGGCACGACCTTCCGTAAGGGCAAGAACAACGCGCTGACCGCGGCACCCGGCGACCCCGGATCCCCCTACGGCATCGGCTCGCCCGAAGGCGGCCACGACGCCATCCACCCCGACCTGGGCGACTTCAACGACTTCGACCGCTTCGTCGAGCGCGCCCGAGGCCTGGGCATGGAGGTCGCCCTCGACCTGGCCCTCCAGTGCTCCCCCGACCACCCGTGGGTCAAGGACCACCCCGAGTGGTTCACGACCCGCGCAGACGGCACCATCGCCTACGCGGAAAACCCCCCGAAGAAGTACCAGGACATCTACCCCCTGAACTTCGACAACGACCCCGACGGCATCTACCAGGCCGTCCGCGACGTCATCGAACTGTGGATCCACCACGGCGTAACGATCTTCCGCGTCGACAACCCCCACACCAAGCCCATCCCCTTCTGGGAGCGCCTGCTCGCCGACATCAAGGCCCAGTACCCGGGCACGCTCTTCCTGGCCGAGGCCTTCACGCGCCCCGCCATGATGCGCACCCTCGGCGCGATCGGCTTCGACCAGTCCTACACCTACTTCGCGTGGAGGACGTACAAGCAGGAGATCGAGGAATACCTGCTCGAGATCTCCCGGGAGACCGCGCACCTCATGCGTCCCGCCTTCTGGCCGACCACGCACGACATCCTCACCCCGCAGATGTGGGACGGCGGCACCGCCATCTTCGCGATCCGCGCGATGCTCGCTGCGCTCGGCGCGCCCACGTGGGGCATCTACTCGGGCTACGAGTTCGTCGAAAACGAGCCGCGCGGCACCTTCCAGGAGCCCAACGACAACGAAAAGTACGAGTACCGTCCGCGCCGATGGGAGGACGCCGACGCCATCGGCATCTCGCGGCTCTTCACGCTACTCAACGCCGCGCGCGCCAAGCACCCGGCACTGCGCCAGCTCCACCAGATCCGCATCCACCCCACCTCCTCGGATCGCCTCATCGCGTTCTCGCGCCAGGTGCCCGGAAAGCTCACCGAGGACGGCAACACCGACACCGTCATCTGCGTGATCTCCCTGGATCCGCACAACGGCGTGGACGCCTCGGTCGAGCTGGACCTGGCGGAGATGGGCCTGGCCACCCCCGGGGGCAACATCACGGTCGTCGACGAGCTCGACGGACACTCCTACGTGTGGGGATCATCCAACTGGGTGTCCCTGTCCCCCGTGACCCGCATCGGCCACGTCTTCAAGGTCGAGCCAGCCCACTCCTCGCCCTGGTCGCAGGCCTGACAGTGGTGGTCCCGCTCGGCGCAGCGCGTGCCGCGCGGGGCCGCCCCGTACAATTGACCACCTAAATGAGACCCGGCTCCCAATTTTGCCGGTCAACCGATAGACTACAAACACGACAGTGAACTAAGCGGTTCACACCATCTGGAGTAAGGACAATCCATGAGCTGCGAACTAACGCCGATCCCGGTCAATGACGACATTCTCGACGCCGTTGCCTCAGGCTCCTACTATTCGCCGCACTCCGTGCTCGGCGCACACCTGAGTGACACGGGCGTGACCATCCGCGTCATTGCGCGCCTCGCCGACGCGGTCGACGTGGTCACCCCGACCGGAGCCTACGCGGCGACCCACGAGCGCGGCGGCATCTGGGTTGCGGCCCTGCCCGGCAAAGAGATTCCCCCCTACCGCGTGTCCGTCACCTACGGTGAGGACACGACGCTGCGCGACGACCCCTACCGCTACCTGCCGACCCTGGGCGAGATGGACACCTATCTCATTTCCGAGGGCCGCCATGAGAACTTGTGGCGCGTCCTCGGAGCCCATGTGAAGACCTACACCGACGAGATGGGCGAGACCACCGGTACGGCCTTCGCCGTGTGGGCGCCCAACGCGCGCGCCGTGCGCGTCGTCGGCGAGTTCAACTTCTGGGACGGCGTGGCTACCTCCATGCGGTCGCTGGGTTCCTCCGGCATCTGGGAGATCTTCGTTCCCGACGTTGGCGTCGGCATGCGCTACAAGTTCGAGATCCAGGGACCCGGCGGCAACTGGTTCCAGAAGGCCGACCCGCTGGCCCGCGCCACGGAGATTCCCCCGGCCACGGCCTCGGTCGTCACCGACTACTTCCACGAGTGGACCGACGACGAGTGGATGTCGACCCGCAAGGATCGCAACCCCCACACCGGCCCCATGTCCATCTACGAGGTCCACGCGGGCTCCTGGCGTCAGGGCCTGGGCTACCGCGAGCTGGCCGACGAACTGGTCCCCTACGTCAAGCAGATGGGCTTCACGCACGTGGAGTTCATGCCGCTGGCTGAGCACCCCTTCGGCGGCTCCTGGGGCTACCAGGTGACCTCCTACTACGCTCCCACCTCGCGCTACGGCACGCCGGATGACTTCCGCTACCTGGTGGACGCCTTCCACCGCGCGGGCATCGGCGTCATCCTGGACTGGGTACCCGCTCACTTCCCGAAGGATGACTTCGCCCTGGCGCGCTTCGATGGCACCGCGCTGTACGAGGATCCGGACCCGCTGCGCGGCGAGCACCCCGACTGGGGCACCTACGTCTTCAACTTCGGCCGCCGCGAGGTGCGTAACTTCCTGGTCGCCAACGCCCTGTACTGGCT
>CATWCG010000223.1:0-3978 GCA_958349165.1 uncultured Actinomyces sp.
ACTTCGTCCTGCCCGACGACATCAAGGCCCTGGCCGTGCCCGTGTGGGCGCACCGCATTATCGTCGACCCGGACGCCGCCTTCTCGGGCGCGACCTCCGAGGGCGTCATCCAGCGTGCCCTGACCTCGGTGCCCGCCCCGGCGGTGGGCGCGTAACGCGCCGATCTGCGACCGCGATGGAAGGGACGCGCAGGGAACACTCGACGATGGTCTCGCCCCGCAGGGCGCAGGCCTCCCGTCGGCATCCCCTCAAGGCCCTGGCGAGCGCGGTGACGCCCACCGGGTGGGCGCTCGTCGTGCTCATCGCGGTGTCCCTCATCCTGGCGGCGACGCTGGAGTGGGTCGAGGCCCTGGCGTGCGCGCTCGCCGGCGTCGTCGCCCTGGTCCTGGCCGCCACCCGCGTCGCCTGGAAGTCCCCGCACGTCGTGTCGATTCGCGTGCCGAACGAGCGCATCGTCGCGGGCCAGACGGCCGTCGGCGAGATTTCGGTGCGCAACGAGCGCGCCCGTCCGGTGCGCTCGGGCATCATCGAGCTCCCGATCGGTTCGGGCACGGGCGAATTCGTGGTGCCGCCGCTGGGCTCCCACGAGAAGTGGGACGAGATGTTCCTGATCTCCTCTCGTCACCGCGGCCTCATTCACGTCGGCCCGGCCCGCGCCGTGCGCTCCGACGCCCTGGGCTTGCTGCGCCGCGTGCGCGTGTGGGACGAGCCCGTCATCCTGCACGTGCACCCGCGCACGGTGCGCGTGCCCTTCGACGCGACCGGTTTCCAGCTCGACGTTGAGGGCGTGTCCACCGGCAAGCTGTCCAGCTCGGACGTCTCCTTTCACGCGCTGCGCGACTACGAGCCGGGCGACGATCGACGCGCCGTGCACTGGCAGTCCACGGCCCGCCTCGGCAAGCTCATCGTGCGCCAGTACGAGGAGACGCACCGCTCTCACCACGTCATCGTGCTGGACACCTCCCGCGACGCGTGGGACTACGACTCCTTCGAGACGGCCGTGTCGGTCGCGGGCTCCCTGGGCCTGGCGAACCTGCGCGAATCCCGCCCGGTGTCGGTGACGACGACGGAGGCGTGGCTGCCCTCGACGGTCGCGATGCGTCTCCTGGACTCTCTGTCCGAGGTCTCGGCGCGCTCCTTCGGTGACCTGGCCCTGCGCGTGCGCGAGGCCGTGGCGCAGCGCCCCGGTGTCTCCGCCCTCACGCTCATCGTCGGTCCTCAGACCACTGATTCGGACGCCGCGCACCTGGCCCGCCTGGCGCCCATCGACGTGCCCGTTTCCATCATTCGCATCGGCGCTGATCGGGCGCGCGGACGCCGCGACCTCGGCCGAGGCGTCCTCCTCGACTGTTCGACCCTGGATGACCTGCCGCGCATCATCGTCGCCGGGGGTCTCGCATGAGTAATTCCACCAACACGAAGCCCCGCGCTCAGCGTATCGACTCCCAGGCCGAGGCCGTGGCGGCCCCGCCCGTCAAGACCGCGCCGCACGCGCAGGCGGAGCCTATCCAGCCGCCCCCGCCCCCCGCCTCGGGGGCGGGTGCCGAGAAGCACGCGCCCAAGCCGAGGACCACGCGCAATCGCCTGCTCACGATCACTCAGCGCTTCGCGACCTATCGCACGCGCATGCCGCTGTGGTCGCTGCTGGTTCTCGCCCTCCTCTTTGTCGGCCCGGTCGCTGCGTTCGAGCCCGTCTTCGGCGGGGGAGTGGGGGCGATCGCCGCGGGCGCCGGCGTGGCGTGCGGCCTGGGAATCGCCGCCGCGTCGACCAGGTGGCGCTGGGACGCGGTCACGACCGTCCTGGCTGTCCTGGCGACCTACTTCCTGCTGGGCAGCGCCGCGGCCCTGCGCGCCGAGGCCCTCTTCGGCGTCCTGCCCACCGGTAAGACGCTGCAGGTCATGGTCCTGGGGTCCTTCCGCGCGTGGAAGGACCTGCTGACGCTCACCGCGCCGGTCTCCGCCTACTCGGGCCCCGCCCTCGTACCGTGGATGAGTGGCCTCGTGCTGGCGGCCCTCGCCGGCCTGATCACCGCCCGCGCGGGGCGCGCGATCCTGGGTTCCATTCCCCTGGTGCTCATGGCCGTCGTTTCCGTCTTCTTTGGCCTGTCTGAGCACCCGCTGCCCGTGTGGGCGGTCCTGGCGTGGTGGGGGACGTTGGCCGCCTGGTGGGCCGCCGCCGCCCAGTATCAGCGCATCACGCTGGGCCAGGACGTCCTGGTCGGGCGCTCGGGCGCGCGCGGCTCCGAGAACACCCTCGGACGCCAGTCCCGCTCGACCGTGTACGTGGGGACCCGCATCGTCGGCGCCCTCCTCATGATCGCTATCTCCGTGGGCGTGGCTTTGCCGGCAGCGTCCTGGCTGGGGTCGGGGGGCACGCGCGTCGTGGGCCGCGACCTCGTGGAGCCGCCGCTGGACATCCAGGACTACCCCTCGCCCATGGCCTCGTTCCGCCACTACACGACCGACCTGAAGGACGAGACCCTCCTGACCGTGTCGGATCTGCCCGAAAACCAGCGCGTGCGCATCGCCGCGATGGACGTGTACAACGGCACGACTTTCGGCATGTCCGAGACGAGGGGAGACGGCCATACCGGCTACATTCCCGTCGAGACGACCATCCCCGGCCGCGAGGCGGGCGGCGAGGTCGTCGAGGTGTCCACGATCGGCCTGTCCGGGCCGTGGGTTCCCGTCCTGGGCACGCCCTCGCAGATCACGTTCTCCGGCCCCGACGCGGACGCGCAGAAGGACGGGCTGTTCTTCGACCTGTGGTCCAACGCGGCGCTGACGACCGGGCCCGCCGGAACCATGACCTACTCCGTCGAGGCGACGTTCACGGACCCCGTCCGCGACGAGGACCTGGAGTCGCTGGCGGTCATGCCCAACACGGTCCGGGACACGAACGTCCCCGAGGGGATCGCCACGAAGGCCTCGGAGCTCACGCAGAACGCGACGACGTCCCTCGCGGCGGCCCGCGCCATCGAGCACTACCTGTCGACGAACGGCTTCTACCTCAACGAGAACACGCAGTTCTCGCGTCCGGGCGTGCGCACCGACCGCCTGGAGCGGATGCTGTCCGGGGACGAGAACCTGATCGGCGACGACCAGCAGTACACGGCCCTCATGGCGCTCATGCTCCACCAGATGGGCATCAACGCCCGCGTCGTCATGGGCGCCTACCCGGAGGGCGGCTCCCAGGGCGGCGCCGCCTCCCTGCGTGGCTCCGACATCCGCGCGTGGGTCGAGGTCGAGTTCGCGGGTGGCATCTGGGCCGTCTTCGATCCGACGCCGCCGCGCGACCACACGCCGCAGACGCAGGTCCCCAAGCCTCGCTCCGTGCCGCGCCCGCAGGTCCTCCAGCCGCCGGAGCCCCCGGAGGCGCCCGCCGAGTTGCCTCCCACGACGCGCGACCAGAACGCGGATCCGACCAAGGAACCAGAGGATCCCTTCCCGTGGGGTGTCGTCGTCGGCATCGCTGGCGGCTTCCTGCTGCTCCTGCTGCCGCCGCTCGCGGTCTTGGCCTACAAGGCGGGGCGTCGTCGCCGCCGGCGCCGCTCGGCCGCGGTCAGCGCCCTGATCGGCTCGTGGGACGAGGTCGTGGACTTGGCGGCCGACTCGGGCCTGAGTATTGAGGTGGGTCGCACCCGTCAGGAGACGGCCTGGTCGCTGGCCTCGCAGTGGGATCTCGGCGAGCACCCGGGCGACCCCTTCGCCCTGGTGACGGGCGAGGTGCGCCACGGCGACGACGGGTCGATTGACTCCATCGAGTTCGACGAGGCCTCGGCCTCCTCGGGCCGTTACGTGATCGACGGGTGGAGCCGCTTCGGCGACGACGTTCCCGCGCCGGTCGTGATCGCGCGCTACGCGGACGTCGCGGACTTCGCGTCCCACGGCGCCTCCCGCGACCGTGCGCGCGACGCGTGGGTGCAGGTCGGCGAGCTGCGTGCGCAGGTGGCCAAGCGTTCCGGTTTCTTCGCGCGA
>CATWCG010000224.1:0-3968 GCA_958349165.1 uncultured Actinomyces sp.
GAGCAGGGCGCCCGCCCCCCACCCGGACAGGAGGAGCGCGAGGGGGCGGGCGATGAACCAGCCGAGCAGGCCGCCCGCCGCGTCGAGCCCGGGGTCCTCCCCCATCCCGGGGTTACCGCGCGAAATGTGGACGAGGCCGGTCAGGGCCATCGCGATGCCGATGCCGCCGGCCACGTGGTGAGGCAGGGCGGATCGCCCCGAGCGCGCCGAGACGAGTTCGCCGGCCAGCGCGATGAGGAGGAGGGGCAGGACGACGGAAAAGATGCCGACGAGTCCCGCGGAGGCAGTGTGGATGGCGTCCCCGGCCTCGCCGGAGATCTGGAACCACTCGCGCAGGGCGATAACGATCGACGCGGCGACGGCGACGAAGGCCGCGGCGTCGCGTTTGACCTGAGGGTCCGTGGCTTTCCAGGCGCGCGCGGCGCCGACGCCCGCGCGGGCGACGGCTGCGAAGAAGCGAGCCAGGAAACCGGGCCGGGTGGGCTCGGGCGCACCCGACGCGCGCGAAGACGAGCCCTTGGAGGCGCCAGCCTGAGAGGAACCGGCCTTGGAGGCGCCAGCCTTGGTGCGCGGGCGCGCGGGGGCCTTACCGGAGGAGGAGCGTGGAGACGATTGTGCCATGATTGCTCCACGATATCGTCCGCTCCCCTCCCGGGCAGGAGGCGCGCCGCGCGGGCTCAGTGCAAGATGTTCGTAACAACCCCGGTTTCGAGCACGTTTTCCACCTGGGCTCGAGTGGGCACGGGCAGCGCGGACTCGTGGGAGATGGCCAGGGCGGCTCCCGCGTTCGCCATGAGGCAGGCGGTCTCCAGGTCGTAGCCCAAGAGGATGCCGGCGCACATCTCCGCGATGTGAGTGTCCCCCACGCCCGCGGTGTCGGCGATGCTCACGTCGAAGGCGGGAATGGGGAGGATCGGGCCATCCGCGCTGGTCTGCAGCTCGCAGCCCTGATCGCCCGAGCGGCGCACGGTGGCCGCGTCGGGACGCAGGTAGGAGCGGATCGTGGAGCCGTGACGGTTCGCGTCCAGGATGCCAGCCAGGGCGAAGGACTCCCAGCTGTTCATCGTGACGACGTCGGCGCGCGGGAAGATCGTCTCCCAGGCCTCGACGGGCACCTGTGCGACCGCGGGCGACACGGAGACGACGAGCGTGACGAAGGGCGGCAGGGCGGCCGCCCACTCGCTCAGCTCGACGGCCGCGTGCGCGTTCGTCATGTCGGAAGCGGCCACGTGGACCAGGTCCCCCTCGCACAGCTCGATGCGCTCGAGGGCGGCGCGCGAGGGCTCGGACTCGACCCCGGCGGTGACGACCGATCGCATCGTCCCGTCCTCGTCGATCAGCTGAATGACGACGCCGATATCCCCGACCAGTTCCGGGGTCAGCACCTCGACGCCGGCCTCGACGAGCTGCTGGCGCACGGCAAAGGAGTTCGGGCCCGTGCCCAGGGGCGATGCGGCCGCTGCCGGGACACCCATGGCGGCCGCCGCACACAGGGTCGTGAAGCCGCCGCCGGGCCGCGAGCTGGCGGCGTCGGCGTGCACGGAGCCCCCACGATCCGGCATGTACGCGATATGCATCGGCAACACCAGAGCAACGGAATGCGTCGAAATGAAACGACCCGACACAGACTTTCCTTCCCTGTTATCCGCGCTCCCCCGAGGGCAGCCACGGCCTCGTCAATGGCGGCGAGCTACTGCTCGGTGACCACCGGAACGATCATAGGACGGCGACGCAGGCGCCGCGCAACCCAGCGCCCGATGACGCGGCGCATCGCCTGCTGCAGGACATAGGGGTCCTGACCGCCGGGAGCCGCCGCATCCTTCAAGGCCTTGGTGACGTCGGGCAGGATCTCCTCGAACACCGAATCGTCCTCGGCCATGCCGATTGCGCGGATCTCCGGCCCGGCCAGCACCATGCCGGAGTCGTGCTCGACAACCGCGAAGATGGAGATGAAACCCTCCGACCCCAGGGTG
This sequence comes from uncultured Actinomyces sp., assembly GCA_958349165.1. Lineage (GTDB taxonomy): Bacteria > Actinomycetota > Actinomycetes > Actinomycetales > Actinomycetaceae > Pauljensenia. Next base: position 1,974 of record CATWCG010000224.1, read on the forward strand.
CGGCGCGTCGCCAGCTCGTCCTCGGAAATCTCGCCGATCGAACGACCATCAACGTACACGTACTCGCAGGGCACGACGCCCGACACGCGCGCGACGCCATCCTTGAGGTCGACGGTCACGCCGTCCTCGGCCAGGACCACGTTCTGCGGGTCGATGCCCGTCTTGACGGCCAGCTGCCCGTTACCCACCAGGTGACGCACCTCACCGTGGATCGGCATGACGTTCTTGGGCTGAACGATGTTGTAGCAGTAGATGAGCTCGCCGGCGCTCGCGTGGCCGGACACGTGCACCTTCGCGTTCTCCTTCGACACGACGCGCGCACCCAGGCGGGTCAAGTCGTTGATGACGCGATACACGGAGTTTTCGTTGCCGGGGATCAGCGAGGAAGCCAGGACCACCATGTCGCCCGGCTCAATTCGAACCGAGCGGTGCGAGCCGACCGACATGCGCGACAGGGCCGCCATCGGCTCGCCCTGCGAACCGGTCGCCATGTAGACGCGCTGAGAGGGCGCCAGCTCGCCGATGTCCTTCAGATCCACGATGACGCCCTCGGGGATCGACAGGTACCCCTTCTCCTCCGCGATGCGCATGTTGCGCTCCATGGAGCGACCCACGAACGCGACGCGGCGCCCGTGGTGGGCGGCGGCGTTGATGACCTGCTGGACGCGGTGCACGTGGGAGGCGAAGGACGCGACGATGATCTGGCCGGTCGCCTCGCCGAACACCTGATCCAGGACCGGGCCGATCTCGCGCTCGGGCGTGATGAATCCGGGCACCAGCGCGTTCGTGGAATCCACCATGAACAGGTCGACGCCCTCCTCGCCCATGCGAGCGAAGGCCCGCAGGTCGGTGAGGCGACGATCCAGGGGCAGCTGGTCCATCTTAAAGTCGCCCGTGATGAGCACCTTGCCGGCCTGCGTGCGCACGAAGACCGCGAGCGCGTCGGGGATCGAGTGGGTGACGGAGACGAACTCGAGGTCGAAGGGGCCGACGGTGAGGCGGTCGCCCTCGGCGACGACGTTCAGGCCGGGGTCCGCGAGGCGATGCTCGCGCAGCTTGGGGGCGACGAAGGCCAGGGTAAGATCGGAACCGTACATCGGGATGTCGTCGCGCAGCTTGAGCAGGTAGGGGACGGCACCGATGTGGTCCTCGTGACCGTGGGTGAGCACCAGGCCCACGACGTCGTCCATGCGCTCCTCGATCCAGGAGAAATCGGGGAGGATCAGGTCAACGCCGGGTTGGCTTTCCTCGGGGAAGAGGACGCCGCAGTCCACGACCAGAAGTTTTCCCCGGTATTCCAGGACGTTCATGTTGCGGCCAACCTCGCCGAGGCCTCCCAGCGGGATCACTCGCAGGGCGCCTTCTTCGAGGGGCGCGGGTTCGCTGAGATTCTCGTACAAAGACTTCATAGTGCCAGTCTGCCACGTCAGAGTGCTTTTGCCCGCATCGGGGGCTCCCACAGTCGGGTCGGCCCCCTCACACTTGGGGGTGAGGGGGCCGAGGAGTCTCGTCGACGAGGCCGTGGCCGGGTCGCGGGGACGGGTCGCGTCGCGGGAGCGGGGACGGGCGGCGCTAGAGGAGCCCTGCGAGGCACAGGGCGCGGCGCAGCGCGGAGACCTCGTCGTCGCTGATGCCGACCATGGGCAGGCGCACGGCCGGGCTGTCGATGACGCCCTGAAGCCACAGCGCGTACTTGGCCATGACGGCGCCCTGCCCGCCGCCCATGATGGCGTGGACGAGGGGGCGCAGGGAGTAGGACAGCTCGCGGGCCTCCCACACCTGGTCGGTGTCGAGCAGCTCGATCATGCGACGGTAGTGGGCGGAGGCTACGTGCGTGACGACGGAGATGAAGCCGGAGGCGCCGCCCGTCATCCACGCGAAGTTCAGGCCATCGTCGCCCGAGTAGTACTCCAGGCCGGTGCGGTGCATGCGCTCCACGCCGGTCTCGACGTCGCCCGTGGCGTCCTTGACACCGAGGATGCGCGGGTGCTGGGC
>CATWCG010000225.1:0-3964 GCA_958349165.1 uncultured Actinomyces sp.
ACGACCTTGGCACCGGCATCGGTCAGCGTCTTGAGGGTCGGCAGCGCCGCACGGATGCGGCCATCGTCAGTGATGACGCCGTCCTTGAGCGGAACATTGAAATCGGAACGGACCAGGACGCGCTTGCCGCGCAGGTCGCCCAGGGAGGAAATGGTCCTCATGGGGAATCCTTTCGGTGGAAAGAAAGTGACGGTGATGTACGAGATGCCCGTGCACGAGCGTGCACGGGCATCTCGCTGATCAGCTCATGGCTGGTGTTTCAGCTGTGTGCTCAGGCGAGCTTGGAGCCGACGAGGGCGGTGAGGCGAACGAGAGCGTTCGAGTAGCCCCACTCGTTGTCGTACCAGGACAGGACCTTGACGAGGTTGCCGATGACCTTGGTCTCGGTGGCGTCGAAGATCGAGGTGTGCGGGTCGCCCACGATGTCGGAGGAGACGATCGGATCCTCGGTGTACTCGAGAACACCCTTGAGCTCACCCTCGGCGGCGGCCTTCACGGCAGCCTTGACGGCCTCGACGGAGACCTCCTTCTTCGCGATGAAGGTGAGGTCGGTGAGGGAGCCGGTCGGGGTGGGGACGCGGACGGCGAGGCCGTCGAACTTGCCCTCGAGCTCGGGCAGGACCAGGGCGACAGCCTGGGCAGCACCGGTCTTGGTGGGGATCATGTTCAGGGCCGCGGCGCGGGCGCGACGCAGATCCTTGTGGGGGGCGTCGAGGACGCGCTGGTCACCCGTGTAGGAGTGGATGGTGGTCATGATGCCGCGCTCGATGCCGAAGTTCTCCTCGAGAACCTTGGCGAGGGGGGCGAGGCAGTTGGTCGTGCAGGAGGCGTTCGACACGATGTTCATCGTGGCGTTGTCGTAGTCAGCCTCGTTCACGCCCATGACGAAGGTGCCGTCGACGTTCTTCGCGGGAGCGGAGATGACGACCTTCTTGGCACCGCCGTCCAGGTGAGCCTTGGCCTTCTCGCCATCGGTGAAGAAGCCCGTGGACTCAACGACAACCTCAACGCCGAGCTCGCCCCAGGGCAGATCGGCGGGGTTACGCTGTGCGAGCACCTTGATGTGCTTGCCGTTGACGATGATGCCCTCGTCATCGTAGGACACCTCACCCTGGAAGCGACCCGTGATCGAGTCGTACTTCAGCAGGTGAGCAAGGGTCTTGTTGTCGGTCAGGTCGTTAACGGCGACGACCTCAATGTCCGCGCCCTGCTCGAGAGCGGCGCGGAAGAAGTTACGGCCGATGCGGCCGAAGCCGTTGATGCCAACGCGGGTGGTCACTATGGTTCCTCCTGCTCGTGCCCCTCACAGGGCACGGTTTTCGATGCAACCGGGCGTGCGGGTTGCCAGCCCGGCCCGCAGATTTCTGCGGTTCCAGCAGTTCCTAATCTACACCCGAAAGCGGACTCTGTCACAATCCAATTTCGAAATTTGCACGTGGGGTAATTCTCGTTTGGACCGGGACGAACGTAACAGGGGGAAGAAGTCAGTCCTCTTCAAGCATCTCGAGGGTGAGGGCGGATTCGGTATCGGGGATGCCGCGTTCGTGCGCGACCTTGTCCGCCAGGGCCAGGAGTCGGCGGATGCGTCCGGCGACGGCGTCTTTCGTGAGGGGCGGATTCGTGTGTTTGCCGAGCTCTTCCAGGGAGGCTTGCTTGTATTGCAAGCGCAGCGTGCCGGCCTCGAGCAGGTGCGCGGGAACGTCGTCGCCGAGGATCTCGAAGGCGCGTTCGACGCGGGCGCCCGCGGCGACGGCGGCGCGCGCCGAGCGGCGCAGGTTGGCATCGTCAAAGTTGGCAAGTCGGTTTGCGCTGCCGCGTGCCTCGCGGCGTTCGCGGCGCTGCTGCCACGCTTCGAAGGTCTGGGGCGCACCCATGGCGGCGATGAGGGTCCCGATGGCGTCGGAGTCTCGCACGGACACGCGGTCGGTGCCGCGCACTTCCTTGGAGCGGGCCGCCGCGCCGAGCTTGCGCGCGCATCCGACCATGGCCAGGGCGACCTCGGGTCCGGGGCAGGTGATTTCGAGAGAGGAGGAGCGACCGGGTTCCATGAGGGAGCCGCGCGCCAGGAAGGCTCCGCGCCAGATCGCCGCCGCTTCGGCGGTTCCCGACGCGACGAGCACGGGGGGAAGCCCGCGCACGGGGCGGCGCATCGAGTCGACGAGGCCGGTCAGTCGCGCGAGTTCGTCCGCCTTGTGGACAACGCGCACGACGTAGCGCTTACCCCGGCGCAGGGAGGAGCCGGAGACGACGACCACGGATGATTCGGCGTTGTACAGAGCCTGAAGGTAGGTGCGCAGCCTGCGCGCGGCGACGGGCGAGTCGAGCTCGGCCTCGACGAGGATGCGCCCGCCGACGAGGTGGAGTCCGCCCGCAAAGCGCAGCGTCGCGCTTACCTCGGCGGCCACCTCGGAGGGGGTGGTGATGACGGCGCGCGCGAGCTCGTCCTTCATGTCTGATGTCAGCGACACGGATTCTCCCTCTGGTGTCTGTTGTTTGTCAGCGTGCAACAGGTTCTAAGGTAACCACGTTTCGGCTTGGCCGACCTCACCGAGGAAGCCGTCGAATGCGTCACGTAGGGCTGCGGCGAGGCGCAGCGGGTCGTGGTGGGGTGCCCCGTCGCCGGTGCGCACCTGGCGTAGCAGGACGCGTGCGCCCAGCTCCTCGGCGGCAACGATCAGGTCGTCGATGTCGTCGCAGGCGGTGGGGTCGGCGACGACGACGTCGAGCTTGAGAGCGGGCGCGTACTCGCGCAGCACCCGCACGTGGTCGGCGGTCGACATCGTGTCGGTTTCGCCGCGCTGGCGGGCGAGGTTGAGCACGAGCGCCCGGTGGGCGTCGGTCGTGGCCAGCGCGCGGTTGATCTCGGGGACCAGCAGGTGCGGGATGACGGAGGTGTACCAGGAGCCGGGACCCAGGACGACCCAGTCGGCCTCGGAGATGGCATCGATGACGGCGCCGGGCACCGCGGGGGCCTCGGGGGTGATGCGCACGTGCTCGACGGTGCCGGGCGCGACCGCGACCTTGGACTGTCCGGCGACGACGTAGCGGTGCCCGCCGTCGTTCATGTCGGCCTCGATGTCGATCGGGGTGGTCGACATGGGCAGGACTCGTCCCTGGGCTCCGAGGAGTCGGCCGACCCAGTCGAGGCCCTCGACGGGATCGTCGAGGAGCTGCCAGAGGCCGGAGATCAGGAGGTTGCCGAGGGCGTGTCCGTTCAGTGGGCCGGTCGTGTCCAGGCGCAGCTGCATGACGTCGCGCCATGTGAGGCCCCATTCGGATTCCTCGCACAGGGACGCCAGGGCCATGCGCAGGTCGCCGGGCGGCAGGATCGGCATTTCCTGGCGGAGGCGACCGGAGCTTCCGCCGTCATCGGCGACTGTGACGACGGCGGTCAGGGCGCGGGTGATGTGGCGAAGGGCCCGCAGGGTCGCGGACAGTCCGTGCCCGCCTCCGAGGGCGACGATGGACTGGCCGGATTCTCCTCGTTGGACCCAGCCAGCTGCATCAAGATAGGGCATTAGTCTCTCCCAATATCGCGGTGCATGACGCGCACCGAATGTCCATGTTCACGCAGGCGCGCGGCGATGGCCTCGGAACATGCAACGGAGCGGTGCTTTCCGCCCGTGCAGCCGACGGCAATCGTGACGAACGGCTTCAATTCTGCCAGATAGCCGGCGAGCATGGGGGCTAACAGGTCGGCATAGCCGAGAGCGAAATCGCGGGCGCCGGGCTGAGAGAGGACGTAGTCGGCGACGGCCTGGTCTTTTCCGGTGAGGTGACGCAGCTCGTCGACCCAGTAGGGGTTTTTCAGGAAGCGGACGTCGACGACGTGATCGGCGTCAAGGGGCAGCCCGTGCTTGAAGCCGAAGGACTCGACGGTGACCTGCAGGGGGCGCTTCTCCCCCGCCACGATGTCTCGGATGCGTCGGGTGAGGTCGTGCACGCTCATGGCGGAGGTGTCGAT
>CATWCG010000226.1:0-3925 GCA_958349165.1 uncultured Actinomyces sp.
CGGCGCCTCCTCCAGTGCACGCAGGCGGGGGTGGGCCTCGTGTCTCTCGTGATGGGTCTCGTGGTTCTCACGGGCACGGGCGAGCTGTGGCACCAGTACATCCTCGCCTTCGTCTCCGGGACGATCTCCGCGATCGATACGCCCGCGCGTCAGGCCTTCGTCGGCGAGCTCGTGCCCCCTGACAAGATGGCGAATGCCGTCGCCCTGAACGCCACCGCGTTCCACGCCGCGCGCCTCATCGGCCCGGCATCGGCGGGTCTGTTCATCGACTGGTGGGGGGTGGGCCCCGTTTTCCTGATCGACGCCGGCATGTTCGCCGCCCCCATCATCGCCCTGTTCCTCATGCGCGGCGACCGCCTCTACCCGCGTACCCTCGTGCCGCGCGCTCGCGGCCAGCTGCGCGAGGGAATCGCGTACGTGCGCGGGCGCACGGACATCTGCATCATTCTCGTCACGATCTTCGTCGTCAGTGCCCTGGGCATGAATTTTCAGCTCACGAGTGCCCTCATGGCGACGACCGTGTTCGGCAAGTCTGCCGGGTCCTTCGGTGTCCTGTCGACCTTCATGGCTCTCGGGTCGATCCTCGGATCTACCGCTGTCGCGCGACGTGCGCCTCGCTTGCGCGCGATCCTCATGGGGGCTGCCTTCTATGGGACCGCCGAGATCCTCCTGGGCCTGGCCCCCTCCTACTGGTGGTTCGCGCTCCTGGCGATCCCCACCGGCTATGGCATGCTGACGATGAACACGAGCGCCAACGCGCTGATGCAAACGCGCACGGATCCCGACAAGCGCGGACGCATCATGGCCCTGTATTCGCTCGTGTATCTGGGCGCAACGCCGATTGGGTCACCCATCATCGGTCGGATTGGTGCGCTCTTTGGGGCGCGTTGGGCGATCCTGGTGGGAGGGATCGCCTCCCTGAGCATCGCCGTCGCGTGCGGAGTGTGGGCGATGATTCATTGGAAGGCGCGCGTCGTGCGGCGCTCGTCCTTCCCGTGGGTGGGCGTGGAGGCGGACTCCTCCGTGGACGCGCCGCGCCGCTCGCTGGACGAGGACTGAGGCGCCCCCGGGGGACCGGGAGTTAGAGCACGCGCTCCAGGCAGTAGTCGATGCACTCCAGGAGGGCCTCGACGTCGCCGATCTCGACGCTGGGCCACGTGCCGATGCGCAGCTGGTTGGCCCCCACGCCCCGGTAGGCGCCGATGTCGACGATCTCGTGGGCGCGCAGGTGCGCCGCCAGGTCGGTGGCCTTGACGTCGGCGTTGGACGAGGCCCGGGCGCAGTGGGCGCTCACGGCCTCCATGCCGCCGCGCTCGTTGAGCCACGCGACCTGGCGCTGGGCCATGATGATCGTCGCGACCGCGGGCGTGTTGAGGGTTTGGTCCTTGCGCGAGTTGTCGATGGCGGCGGACAGGGACAGGAATGGGGGGATCCAGCGCCCGCCGGGGGAGGCCTCGATGCGGCGGGCCCGCTCGATGGCGGCGGGGGAGAGGACAGCGACCCAGAGGCCGCCGTCCGATCCGAGGGCCTTTTGCAGGGAGAAGTAGTAGGCGTCGACCTGGGTGAGGTCGATCGGTGCGGCGCCTGCGATGGAGGTGCCGTCGACGAGGGTGAGCGCTCCCGGGGCGTCGACGCGGTAGACGGGGGAGGCCACGCCGGTTGAGGTCTCGTTGTGGGGGTAGGCGTAGGCGTCGACGCCCTGCTCGGGGTCGCGAGGGGCGAGCGTGACCAGGGAGCCGGCCCGTGCCTCGTCGATGAGGGGGGAGGCGAGGTGGGGGGCGCGCTTCGCCGAGGCGGCGAACTTCGCGCCGAAGGCGCCCCAGGAGCCGAAGGCGGCGCGCGAGGAGATGAGGCAGGCGCAGGCGGCGTCCCAGAAGGCGGAGGCGCCGCCGTTGCCGAGCACGACCTCGTAGCCGTCGGGCACGCTCAGGAGGTCGCGCAGGCCCTCCTTCAGGTCGGCGACGACGCGGCGCACGGGGGCCGCGCGGTGGGAGGTGCCCATGAGGAGGGGAGTAAAGAGGGCTTCGAGCTGGTCGGTGCGCACCTTGGAGGGGCCGCAGCCGAAGCGTCCGTCGGCGGGCAGGAGAGCCGGGTCAATGTCGGGGAAATCCACCATGACAACAGCCTAACCCCGCGCTTGCCGGTATTTCCATCACGCCCATTAATCGAATTGTCGTGAAGAACGACACGTCACGACGCGCATTTTTTCGCGTCATTGTGTCGTTTCTTCCCCGACAACAAAGGTCACCCTATCCTGGTGCTTGTAGGTGCCCCTTGAAGGAGGACGACGTGGCAGACCTGATTGACACCACCGAGATGTATCTCAAGACCATTCTTGAGCTCGAGGAAGACGGGGTGACGCCCCTGCGCGCCCGGATCGTGGATCGCCTGGGCCATTCGGGTCCGACTGTCTCGCAGACGGTGGCGCGCATGGAGCGAGACGGCCTGCTGCACGTGATGGGGGACCGGCGCCTGGAGCTGACGGAGGCGGGGCGCGCCCGCGCGACGGAGGTGCTTCGCAAGCATCGACTCGCCGAGCGTCTCCTCCTGGACGTCATTGGCATGGAGTGGGCGCAGGTTCACGACGAGGCCTGCCGCTGGGAGCACGTGATGAGCGACGCCGTCGAGGCGCGGCTGGTGGACTTGCTCTCCGATCCGAGCGTGGATCCCTACGGCAATCCGTTGCCCGGCGTGGACGGGGGTGAGCGCCTGCACTCAGCCGAGCTGGCGGTGCGCTCGCTCGAGTCCGGCGCTTTGACCCTGGGGCGTATCGGCGAGCCGATCCAGGCCGATGCTGAGTTGCTGGCGTCCTTTGACGAGCTGGGGCTGCGTCCGGGGGCTCGTGTGGGCCTGTCCGCTCACGGGGACGTCGTGCGCGTGGCCGCGTTGGATGGCTCCGGCGAGGTCAGCGGTTACCTGACGCTTCCGATGGCGTTGGCCGCTCACCTGTTCGTGCGCGGGGAGTGACCTTCTCGGAGTGACGAAGCCGGAGTGACGAGGCCGGGGCCCGGTGGGGTCTCGGCCTTCGTTGTGCGCGGACAAGCGGGCGTCTCGCATTGTGAAACGGGTGTGATGAGTTGCCAATAGGGGGAGTTTTCCCTGGTACGGCGAGGAGCAAATGTCACGAAATGGTAACGGTGGGGGATTGGGGCGTTACCGGAACGTGACATTGACCGGCCGTGCAGGCTATAGTGAGTACCGGTCATCAGACCAACCGCCCATTCGGTACCCGAAGTGAGACAACGAATGGGACGGAAAAAGCGTCTCACGCGGGGAACCCATCACCGGCTCCTCGTAGCCTTGGGGTGAAGCTCGCACGCCGAGCCGGGCCTCCCGCCCGAACCCGACAGCTAACCTCGCAGGGAAACAGGGAGAAAACGAGTGAAGACTTCTAAGCCTACTCCGCGTCACCGCCAGGCACGCCGCCCGCTGACCGCTTCCGTGGTCGAGGGTGTGGCCACCACGAACGCCGCTCGCCCGATCGCCTTCGCGTCGGCCGCCGGTGTGGCGCTGACCGCGATCGCCGCCGGCGTTGCGAACGCCGCCCCGGCCGTCCCCCAGTCTGAACCGCAGAGCGCCGACCTGAACACCACGACGATCGCCGTCGACGAGGTCACGACGGTCGAGGTCCCCGACATCGCATGGACCGCCGAGGACGACGCCGCTGAGTCCGTCACGGCTGAGGCTCCTCGCGCCCCCGAGCCGACTCCGGCTCCCGCCGCCGCGAGCGAGTCCAACACCTCCGAGTCCGCCGCCTCGCGCTCCGAGACCCGCGATGATGTCACCTCGAGCGACACCTCCGCCCGCCAGGCCGCCGTGAACGCAGCCGGCTCCGACATCGTGTCGGTCGCCCTGGGCCTGACCGGCATCCCCTACGTCTACGGTGGCGAGACCCTCGCCGGCCTGGACTGCTCCGGCCTGGTCA
>CATWCG010000227.1:0-3912 GCA_958349165.1 uncultured Actinomyces sp.
GGTACGAACGCTTCCTCGACGCCTACCGCGCGGCCCTGCCCGGCGTGGAGGTCATCGCCCGAGGCACCGACCGCTGACGAGGCGCGGGCGGGGTGAGTGGACCGGCTCGCCCAGCCCCCACCTCGTCGATTGGGCGAAACCCGCTACGATTACACCCATGGGTAAAGCTAGCCGCCGTAAGAAGGTCACCGATCCCGCCAAGCTCAAGGCATATCGCCCGCCGATCCCCTTCGTTGCGCGCCCCTACGAGGGCCTGCCGAAGGAGATCGAGCTGGTCGCCATGCGCGAGCTCATCCCGGCGGCGACGCTGACCGCACGCACCGACGCCGACCACGGCGCCGTCGAATTCGACTTCGTCACCCTCCTGCCCGAGGGCCACCCCGCGATGGTGCGCCCCGACGGCCGCATCCTTGTCGCGCTGCAGACCCGCTCGAACTCCGCGGATCTCAGCCACGACGCGGGCGCCGCGCTGCTCGCGGCCATCGCCGCGAAGGAAGCGGGCGACGAGGGCGTCATCTCGATCGACGTGCGCGAGCCGTCCGAGCGCCTCCAGGACATCCTCGACCTCGACAGCTTCACGGACATGAAGCTCGAGGAGGACTTCTCCTTCTGGTTCGACCCCGCCGAGGAGATCGACGACCAGACGCGCCGCGCCCTCGAGCAAAACCGCGACGAGATTATCCCGACCGAGCCCGTGCCCGGCGTCCCCGGCGCGTACTGGTGCGAGATGAACCGTAACTTCGTGCGTTTCCTGACGGACAACGACGAGACCAAGCTCTTCGACGCGCTGGCCCGCCTGGCCGCGCGCGGCGAGGCCAACGTCGGCGAGGGCTCGCGCTACGTGGGCTCCTTCCGGGCGTGCGGCCTCATCGTCCCGGTCTTCGAGCTGCCCGAGCGCGCCAGCGCGGCCGACGTCGCGCCCGGCACGCAGGCCCTCGCCGAGGCCCTCGCCGAGGCCCTGACCGTCACCGAGCGTCTGGATGACAAGGAGCGCCGCGCGCGCCAGGGCCTCGTGTCCCGAGCCGTGACGATCCGCTGACGAGTTTTTACCTGCCGTTTAGGCAGACTTGTCGCTCACATTACGGGCGGCGGGGCGCGCGAGTGTCCCGCCGCCCGTAGACTGTTAGTCGTGAACTATCCAAGCGGATCCCGAGGTTCCCACCCGCAGCGCGTCGCCGCCGTCATCGCTGCTCACAATGTCGGCCGCGCCGTCGCCGCCACCGTGCGTGCGTGCCGCGCTATACCCGGCGTTGACCTTCTCATTGTCGTCGACGATGGGTCCACCGACGACACCGGGCGGGCCGCCAGAGCCGCGGGCGCTGTCGTCGTGCGCCACTCCGTCGAGCGTGGGCGCGCCTCGGCCATCGAGACCGGCGTGAAGGTGGCCGCCATGCGCGACCGCCCCGACGGGCCGCCCCGCCACCTCCTTCTCCTCTCGCCCGACCTGGGCGAATCCGCCGTCGAGGCCACCGCCCTGGTCGAGGCCGTCTTCGCCCGACAGGTCGACATGGCGATCGCCGTCCCGGCCACCGGCCGCGAGTACTCGGGCTACGGCCCGGCCGTGGTGCGCCGCCTCATCCGCCGCAAGACCGGCTGGTACTGCCACTATCCCCTGAGCTACCAGCGGTGCCTGACGCGCGAGGCCATCGACGCGGCCATGCCCTTCGCGGGACGCTACGCGCTCGAGGCCGCGATGACGATCAGCGTCCTGCGCGCCGGATTGTCCGTCATGGAGGTCCCCTGCAACTTCACGCACTCGGGCGCGGACCGATCGCTGGGCTCCCTGAACCGCCCGGCGCGCATGTTCGACGCGGTGCGAGCAACGGTCAGCCAGGTTTTCCACTCCGACGCCCGATCGAAGCGCCGAGCCGACCACGAGCAGGGGATCGGCGTGCCCTACCCGGCCCCGGCCTCGTCGCGCGATGAGGCGGAAGCGTCCGACTCTCCCGGGGCGCGCCGGACGGAGATGGTCGGGTGAGGCGCCCGGATCGATTAGCCGTCGGGCGCGTCGTCGCGACCTGGTGGCTGCCCACCGTCATTGCGTGCGCCGTCGGCGCGCTCTACGTCTGCTATTCCGTGGCCCAGTGGCGCGCGCTCGTCGTGCCCTCCTGGGACCTGGGGATCTTCGCCGAGGCCGTCCAAGCCTACTCGCGCTTCGAGGCGCCCATCGTCCCCATCAAGGGGCCGGGCTACAACCTGCTGGGCGATCATTTCCATCCGATCCTGGCGCTGCTGGGGCCGGTGTATCGGCTCTTCCCCTCGGCGCTCACGCTTCTCGTCGTCCAGGACGTGTTGATCGCCGCGTCGGTCGTGCCGGTCGCGCGCCTCGCGCAGCGCCTGCTCGGTCGGGGCGGCGCTCTCCTCGTCGGGCTGGTCTACGGGCTGGGCTGGGGGCTGCAGGGCGCGGTCGGCGCGCAGTTTCACGAGGTCTGCGTGGCGGTTCCGCTGTTGGCGCTCGGGGGCGTCGCCTTCGTGGAGCGGCGGTGGGGCGCGTGCATGGCGTGGCTGGCTCCGCTGGTCCTCGTCAAGGAGGACTTGGGGCTCACGGTCTTCATGGCTGGTCTGGCGATCGCGTGGCGTGGGCGCGGCGAGGGGCGGCCCGCGGTCCTGCGAGGCCTGGCTTACGCGCTGTTCGGTATCGTCGCGTTTGTGGTGACGGTGAAGGTGTTGCTGCCCGCCATGAATCCCGCGGGCACGTGGGCCTACTCCCTCGACGGGTCCGCGACCGGGGCGGGCACGCCCATGGGCGGTTCGACCTCCGCGCGCCAGGTTCCCTCTCTCTGGGACATCCTGACGACCCCTTCTGTCAAGCTTGCGACGCTCCTCGTTCTTCTCGCGGGGGCCGGCTTCGTCGGTGCGAGCTCGCCCTGGTTCGCGCTCGTCCTGCCGACGCTCGCCTGGCGATTCGCGGGCTCCGTCGAGGCCTACTACGTGTGGGACTCGTGGCACTACAACGCCGTGCTGGTTCCTATCGCCGCGTGTTCGTTGCTTGACGTGATCAACCGGTGGTGTGAGCCGGAGCGCGCCTCTCGTTCGGCGTCCGCCTCGGCGCTGGCGGAGGCTGAGGGAGAGGATGCGCTCAACGATCTGCGCACCGATCACGTTGCCACGGCCTCGGCGACGCGACGCCGGCGCGCGGCCGCGTGGGCGGTGGCCTGCGTGCCCGCGCTGTCTCTGGCGATCACGGCCTCGGCGCTGCCCCTGTGGCAGCTGCCCTCCCTCAGGGAGGACCCGCGTATGGCGGCCGCCCAAGGCGCGCTCGACGCCGTCCCCGTGGGGGCGAGCGTCGAAACCGACACGACGCTGCTGGCCCGGCTGGTGCCCGGGCGCGAGGTCTACTGGGTGGGCACGACGGGGAAGATGGAGACCCCTCCGGAGTATGTCGTCATCGACGTGCGCTCCTACGCCTGGGGTGGCCACCAGGTTGACGCCGAGTCGTGGGCATCCGCCGCGCACCCCGGGCACACGTACGAAACCATCTACTCCAAGGCGGGCTTCCGCGTCGCGCGGCGCACCTCGTAATGCGGCAGGTGCCGCGCGGCGGTGAAGCTCGGCGTCAGCCATGTGGATCGACAGAACTCCACGCGTGTGGAGCTCATGGATGTCACCGGGGCCTCGTCCAGTTTGTTTCGACTCAGTTGCTCAGACCCACGATCCTTCTCAGTTCCCCGAGGCAATCACGATCATCCATTGCTCGGTCAGCAACATGCCAATTGCCGTGGCGATCTTTGCTGGTGAAGGTACTGTGTGTGGCTGGGATTAGAGAGTGATAGTCAGACCCATAGTGGCAGGTGTTCAAGGTGAGGGCGGCAGGTGTGCCGATGCGGAATCAGGTGGGCAGTGCGCCTCCGAGAAAATGCTTGTTGCGTTGGGCGCTGCACCCGATCCGTAGGCATTGCACCTCTTCTGATC
>CATWCG010000228.1:0-3878 GCA_958349165.1 uncultured Actinomyces sp.
GGGGCGTGTCCCCTCCCCGCGGTGGTTGTCTGGTGGGAGCTGCACGCACCGCGTGCGGTTCCCACGCTCGTATACGAGCGTTATTGACTGTATGTGAGGTTGTATCGTGTTATCAACGGAGAATTACGATCGCGTTAAAGAACTTCTTCAGCTGAGTGTGAAGCCCGAAGGCTCGCAGGATACCGAGGAAAGAACGATGTCCTCGGATGTTCACACCTCTGTGGATGAAGCTAAGGGGACGTCTGAGGAGTTTCAACGAGACAAGAGTGTCGGCCAGTCGCAGACCAAGGAAGGTGCCGACGGGTGGATGGCTAGCTTCGGTGTGGAGTCGAAGCGCCACTTGGAAACGATTAGGAGCTCGAAAGCGCACCACGAGACGCTGCGCATCAAGATGGCCGATCTCGTTCAGCAGGGCGCTTCCCTGAGCCCAACGTTGATTGAGCCCCTGCTCGAAAGCCTGCGCCATTCCGGTGAGCTTGTGACGATTCCGGTCGATATGCGGGGGATGTTCGGCGGCGCAGTCGAGGCGACGGGGCGGGCCTACATCTCAGCTCTTGAGAAGGTTAAGAATGAGGAACGAGAACAGGCAGCGAAGGCGATCCTAGACCAGCTCAATTCCGTTGGTAAGGAGCACGCGTCTACCATTCAGACGCCCATTCCTGACCCGCCTGTGCCAAATCCCGATGACGACGATAAGCCCGGGCCGGTTCCGCCGGTTCCGCCTAAGCCCAGGCGGCCCGTAGATCCCACTCCACGCCCGGGTGGAGGTGGTGCCGGCAACGTTGTGACCGGCGGAGTGTCGGGTCTGACCGGTGGCGGTTCTGGCCTGAGTGGGTGGGTGCGTCCCTCGGGTGACGAGCTGGGTAGTATCTCCAATCCGATTACGGATCCGGATGATCTGTCACACATCGATCTGGCCAGAACTCCGATTAATGCGCGCATGACGCCCAACGGGCCGGTTGGCGGCCATATGCCGGCCGATGTGCTCAATATTGATGATCCCGCTTGGCGTGCCCTGCCGCCGTCGAGCGGCGGGGCGGCTCGTATCGTGGGCGGTACGCTCGTCGCCGGGGCGGCTGCGGGTGCGGCCGGTGGCTTCCTCGGTCGTGGTGGCGGTTACGGCGGCATTGCCGGCATGACGCCCGGTGCTGCGCTGCGTCCGACCGCCCCCGCCGGTGGCGTGCTGCGTTCCCCGTCGTTGTCTGGCGGCGGCGCTGGTGTCGCTGGTCGTGGCGGCATTGGTGCCGCGGGTCGCGGCGGCGTGGTGGGTACCGGCGGTCAGTCCGGCGCTGCCGGTCGCGGTGCTGCTGGCCGCGGCGGCGCTGGTGTTGCCGGTCGCGGTGGTGCTGGTGCCGCGGGTCGCGGCGGTGCTGCTGGCCGCGGTGGTGTCTCCGGTGTCCTTGGTCGCGAGGCCGGTGCGGGCTCTGCCCGTGGCGGTGCCGGTGTCGCCGGTCGTGGCGGCGCTGCTGGCCGCGGTGGCGCTGGTGTTGCCGGTCGTGGCGGCGTCTCCGGTGTTGCTGGTCGCGAGGCCGGCGCGGGTTCTGCTCGTGGCGGCGCTGGTGTCGCTGGCCGCGGTGGTGCTGGTGGCCGCGGTGGTGTTGGTGCCGCCGGTCGCGGTGGTGCTGCCGGTCGCGGTGGTGCTGGTGGTCGTGGCGTGCTGGGCGGGGGTTCTTCTGCCGGTCGTGGTGAGAAGAAGAAGGAGACGCAGCGTCGTAATTACGATGTGGTACGCATTGATGGCATCGAGGAGCAGTCGACGGGCCTGGTTGGCGGTGCCGCTGGCAGCGCCGATCAGCTTAAGCCTCTCTCACGTGATTCGGGCGAGGACTGGTGAGCCTGTAGTCGCCTGAGAATCCACAGTGAGGGCCGCACCCGGTTGGGTGCGGCCCTCGGTGTTTGTGTGTCCGCGCGGATGCTTGGTCGCCCGGTGTGGCGCGTTTGCACGCAACGAGCGCTGAAGACGTGTCGCGGTGGTGAGATAGGTTCTGCTGCCTTCTCGGGCGCGTACAGCGGTTCGTGGAGGCTCTTGGCTGTGGTTAGTGTCTGCGGCGCAGGGCTATGACCAGGGCACCGGTGCCGACCAGGAGGAGGGCGGCGATGGCGGCGCCGATGCCGATGAGCAGGCCCGTCGAGGAGGACCTGCCCGGCTCGGACCGGTCTCCCGACGCGGCGGCCGAGGCGCCGGTGGACGGGTCGGTCGTGGGTTCTGGAGTGGGCAGGGTGAAGGGGTTGACCGGTGCGACCAGGTCCGTGAACGCCCCCACCGTGCCTTGCTTATACGTGGTGAAGAATTCGTCGGCGTCGCCTTCGAGGAGCGGCTCATCCGTGATGGGAATGACAGCCCCCTGGTCGCTTTGCCAGACACAGTTGCTTTTGTGTGAGCTGGCCACGATCGGCTCATCGATCCAGGCGTAGGTCGGCTCAAAATTGCACTGACCGTTAACCATCGAAGGCGAACTATAGTCAAGATCCGTGATGGTCCCCTTTTCGAAGCTGTCGGCCATCTGCTGGAAGTATTCCATCGGGGCGCGCAGCTGGAAATGACCGGACTCATCCATGGAATAGAAGGCGTGACGCGCCTCCCGATAATACGTCGCTTTCAGGACGCAGCTAAGTGGGGAGAAGGAGGCTGTCGCCTTGAAATCGGGGTGAGAACCCGACCAGAACGTGTCAGCGATAGCCTGGCAATCCTCCACCTGAAAATGCTGACCTAGTTCTCCGAGGAACAGCATGATCGTCACCTCAACGGTGTTGAGCATGTCGGTGTCGGACCCGTCCAGCCCGTACCTGATTCTGATGTCCATCGTGATTTCGACGCCGGGCATGAGGGTGCCCGGCTCGGGCGCGGTCGGCGTCGCGCTGGCGATCCGCACCGGCGTATCATCCGCCCGCGCGGGGACACTCCCCACGCACAGGCACGCAGTCGCCACCAGTGCGCACGCCACCCACGCGCCCAGGCGCCTCGTCACCACTGTCATTACTGTCCTCCCGTCCATGGAATGATTGACCGGCCCCGGCACCCTAGTAGAACAGGCCCGGGGGGATGGGCAGCGCGCCAAATTCCGAATCCAACAGGCGCCGCTTCTCCTCCGACACGTACATCGACGGGATCCCGGCAACCTCCTGGTTCAGTTTCGTGGCGGCGTCCTCATCCCCTGCCTCAAGATTACTCAACGCCTTTTTGACAGCTTTCGCGAACTTGTCGACGTTTGCGATCATCGCTTCCAGGGCGGTCTTCTCCTGCTGCCAGTAGCTGGCGTAGACCCTCTGGAACGCGACCGGACCTTCCTCCCTGCCCCACTTCGCCTCCGTCTGCATCCCCCTGAGAGTCTCACAGAGATCGGCCGCCTTCTTGAGTTTTTTGATGACGCACTCATCGCCCTCGGTCAGCTCCCTGATCCAGCGCTGCCACTTCTCTTTGGTCACCTCAAGGTCTTCAGCCACGATGCTCTCCCTCGTCCACGAATACAGTAGGAACACGACAAGCCTACCAGACGGCAAAAGGGCGGCGCATCAATGTTGGCAGTGGACGAATAGGGCTCGTTCGCCCGGACTGGGCGGCGGCATTTAGCCGATGATCGGCTGTTCCTCGGGCATGCGAATGACGCGGGAACGCTCGCGCAGGGCAAGGGCGGCGGCCACCGTCATGGAGCCCGTGCGCCCGGCGAACATGAGGGCGATGAGCACGTACTTCGCTCCCACGGGCAGAGTGGGTGTGACGCCCGTGGACAGGCCCACCGTGGCGAACGCGGACACTGTCTCGAACAGGATGACGTCCAGCGAATGATCCGTCATCGACAGCAGGAGGACGACGGAGATCGCGACCATGGCCAGACCCAGGAGAGAGACGGCGACTGCCAGGCGCACGGTCGAGGTGG
>CATWCG010000229.1:0-3858 GCA_958349165.1 uncultured Actinomyces sp.
ATGCATGCGAGCGCGGCTACCGACGCGCCGAGGCAGTGGAGAAGGCGGATGCTGATCCTGTTCATGGTGACACCTCGTTGGTGGGGGATGCCTCAATCTTAGGCGCTGTGGGGGAGGCACAGCGGTTGTTTCGGGCCGCGCGTGGGGAGCCGTCGCGCGCGCATCCGGGAGGGAGTGCGGGCGTCGCGTCCGGGAGCCAGGAGGGCGGGAAACCCTTGTGTTCCAGCGTAAATGAGGCTTATGATACTTTTATAAAGTTCGTCAATACTTGCCCGCCCGTAAGGAATGATTACCGTGTCCAAGAAGGACCTCGTCATCCCCCTCGTGCCCGCTGCCCTGAGCGCCGCGCTCCTGGCGGGAGGCGTCACCGTCTTTTCTGCGTGTGAACCCAGGCCGGACGGCACCTGGATGCACTGCCACCAGTGCCAAAACTCCGTCGCGGCCAGCGCCGCCGGCCTCGCCGTGTTCTTCGCAACGGCGGCCTTCGTCAAGAACAAGGGCGCGCGCCTCGCTCTCCAGATCCTCTGCCTCCTCGGCGCCGTCGTCGTCTTTTTCATCCCCGGCGTCATCTGCCCGCTGTGCATGATGAAGACGATGCGCTGCCACACGGTGTTTCAGCCCTTCGTGCGCATCATGAGTGTCCTCGTCGCGGGCGGCGGCGTCGCCGCCGTGGTGAACACGCTCAAGCAGAACAAGGCCTCCCAGGCCTGACCCTCGACAGGTGACACGCGCGCGCCTGAGCAAGGCAACGATCAAGAAGGGGGCCGTCGTACTCGCGGCGGTTCTCCTCGCGGTGACCCTCGGCTTCCTGGTCCATCAGCACCAGCGTTCGCAGCGCTACGCCCAGGCCCTGCGCCTGGCCGAGTCCGGGGACGCCTCGGGGGCCTACGGGATTTTCGTCGGCCTCGGGGACTACGCGGACGCGCGAGAGCGCGCGGCGGGCCTCGTCGAGGACGACCCGGCGCTTCCCTACCGCGGGGCCGCCAAGGGAGACGTCGTCTCCTTCGGCTCCTTCGAGCAGGACGGCGACGCCTCCAACGGCCCGGAGCCGATCCGGTGGATCGTGTTGGAGCGCTTCGACGACCGGCTCCTGCTGCTCAGCGCCGACGTCCTCGAGGGACGCCAGTACAACCACGTTCCCTTCCAGGACGTGACGTGGGCGGACAGCGACCTGCGCGCGTGGATGAACGACGACTTCTTCGACGCCGCCTTCACGCCCGCCCAGCGGGGAATCATCCCCTCCGTCCTCAACGACAACGCCGACCAGTCCGTCACCGGCGCCCCGGGAGGCGCGCCCACGCAGGACCGCGTCTTCGCGCTCAGCGAGCAGGAAAGCGTCGTCTACCTCTCCGGAGGCGCGAACCGCTCCGACATCGGCGAGGCTCTCGCGAGTGAATACGCGGCCTCGGGCGCCCTGACCGTCACCGAGGACGGGACGGCCGACTGGTGGCTGCGCTCGCCCGGAACCTACGGCTTCGCCGCGCAATTCGTTGACGCGGCCGGCACGCCGGTCGCCAGCGGCGCGAACGTCGACGTCCTGTACGGGGCTCGGCCCGCGCTGTGGATCGACCTGTCCGAGGCCGGCGGGGGCGGGCAATGACGGGCTCCCTCACGCTGCGCCAGGTTCCCCTCAAGAACATTCGGGCGCACCCCGTGCGCGCCGCGATCATCCTGGTCCTCGTGCTCGCCCAGGCGGCGTGCGTGTTCGGCGGTCTCGTCGCCCTCGACGGCATGCGCGCCCAGCTCAGCCTCGCCGAGCGCCGACTCGGCGCCGACCTCGTCGTGTACCCGACCTCCTGCCTGAACCTCGTGGACAAGCGGGCGCTGAGCATGCTCGGGACCCCCGCCCAATGCGACCAGCCGCGAGCGACCCTGGCACGCATGGACGCCAACGAGGAGATCACCGCCGTCACCTACCAGCTGGCCATCTCCCAGACGCGGCCCGACGGGACCACCCAGTGGATCATCGGCTACGACCCCGCGACCGACTTCGTCGTGTCCCCGTGGATCGCCGAGGGAGAAGGAAAGTACGCGCCCGAAGGCGCCGTCACAGTCGGAGCCGCCGCCGAGCAGACCCCGGAGGGCGAGGTGACGCTCTTCGGGAAGCAGTGGCCCGTGGGCGCACACCTTGAGGCCACCGGCACCGACTGGGATCACGCCGTCTTCGTCAGCATGGACACGCTCACGCAGGTCATCGCCGCGTCCGTCGAATCGGGTGACGACACCTACGCCTCCCTGGCGCCGGACCGCGACTACACGGTCGCCCTCGTGCGCGTCGCCGACTCCCGCCAGGTCGATAGCGTCACGGAGTGGATCAACCTGTACGTGCGCAAAGTGACCGCCGTCCGCTCGGAGGCGGCCGTCTCAGCCACGGCCTCGGACGTGCGCGCCCACCGCAGCGCGCTCCTCGGCGTGCTCGGCATCGCCTGGGGTGTCCTGCTGGCCGCCCTGATGGTCGCCCAGGCCACGCTCATGAACGAGCGTCGACACGAGCTGTACGTGTGGCGCTCGATCGGGGCGTCGGCGAAGACGATTGCGCGAGTCATGACTGTCGAATCCCTGATTCTTCACGCGGCGGGCGCCCTCGCCGGCGTCCTCGTCGGAGCCGCCGCCGTGCCCCTGCTCGGCGACGCCAGCGCGCTCGCGGCGTTGACGACGCCCGCCCGCTCTGCGCCCCTCGCCGGGCTCACGGTCGCCCTGCTGGTAGCCTTCGGTGTGGCCGGAACCCGCCTCGCGCTCGCGCGGGTCGCCGCCACCGTCCAGGGACAGAAGTTGGCGCCCATCTAGGCGCCGCGACAGGAGGAATAGCATGTTGTCGCTTGCGCGACTGCCGTGGATGAACCTGCGCGGGTACCCGGTGCGATCGGGGACCCTCGTCCTCTTCTCCGCGCTCATGACCATGGTGGTGTTCGGCGGGACCATGCTCGTGACCGGGATCGACCGTGGCCTGCACACCGTCGAGTCGCGCCTCGGCGCCGACATCGTGGTCACGCCGGCGGACGCCGACGACTTCGATGCGCAGGCGTTCCTGGTCAGCCCCGAGCCCTCCTATTTCTACATGGACGAGGGGGTGCGCGACGAGGTCGCCGCCGTCGACGGCGTCGAGTCCGCCTCGGCCCAGCTCTTCCTCGCCACCGCCCGCGCCTCGTGCTGCTCGGGCCGCTACCAGGTCATCGCCTTCGACCCGGCTACCGACGTCACCATTCAGCCGTGGATTTCCGACACCGCGGGGGACGTCGAGCTCGGCGACATGGAGGTCATCGTCGGAGCAAACGTCGGCGTGGCCGACCCCGAGAACTTCTCGCTCTTCGGCAACAAGCTGCGCGTCGTCGCCCAATTCGACACCACCGGCTCCAGCCTCGACAACGCCGTGTACACGACCTTCGACACGGCGCGCATCCTCATCGATTCCTCGCTGGAAAAAGGGCTGAACAAGTACACGAGCCTCGACACCGACCACATCATCTCCTCGGTCATGGTCAGGGTCGCACCCGGGAGCGACGTGGACGCCGTCGCTGCCGACATCGAGGCGCGCGTGCCCGGGGTCTCGGTGACGACCTCGACCACGATGGTCAGCGGCATCGCCGCCTCCCTCGAGGCCACCTCCCGCACGGTGAGTGCGCTGATCGCGCTCGTGTGGGGTATCGGGCTGGTGATGATCACCCTCGTCTTCGTCATGATGATCGTCGAGCGGAAGCGCGAATTCGGGACGCTCATCGCCCTGGGCGCCCACAGGGGGCTCATCTCGCGCGTCGTCGCCCTCGAGGCCGTCACCGTGAACGCCGCGGGGGCCGCCGTGGGCGTCGTCGTGTCGGGGGTCCTCATCGCCTCCTTCTCCGGCCTCGTGCGCCAGACCAT
>CATWCG010000230.1:0-3827 GCA_958349165.1 uncultured Actinomyces sp.
CGGCTACCCTGAGATCATGACGCGCCAAACGAACCCCGATAGCCTGCGCGAGACGATCCTTCGCATCAGCCGCGACCTGCTCAACGAGGGCGGGCCATCATCCCTGTCCATGCGCGAGGTCGCACGACGCGCGGGCTGCACCCACCAAGCTCCGTACCACTACTTCCAGGGGCGCGAGGCCATCCTCGTCGCCCTCGTCGAGGAGGGATACCGAGACCTCGAACGGGCGCTGCGCGAGGCGAGGGAGACGAGCGAGGGACGTGCGCCGCAGGACGCAACGCGCGCCGCGGGACACGCCTACCTCGCCTGCGCGCTGGCGAACCCCGGGGTCTTCCGGATCATGTTCCGATCAGACATGTACGACGCGGGTGCACACCCGGGCCTTCACGCGGCCAGCCTGGCTGCGCGCTCGCAACTACGCTCGCTGGCCACGCTCGCATACGGGACCGACGACCCGCGCGCGGAGGTCACCCTGTGGGCCTACATTCACGGCCTCGCGACCCTCGTCCTGGACGGACCGCCGGCACTCGGAGCCGGTGAGGAGGCGCAGCGCTTCGCCCACGACGTGATCGAGGCACCGTACTTCATCGACGGGGTGTGAGCCGGTCGCGCTCGCGGCCGCTGCCGGCGCCGTCCTAGGACCCAAGGCCGACAGTGGCGCCCACCGCGGCATCTACAATTGACCCCATGGAAAACTCTAATAATCAAACGACATACCTCGTCGTCGACGGCGAGAATATCGACGCCACGCTCGGCCTGTCGGTCCTGGATCGGCGCCCCAACCCCGAGGAGCGCCCCCGCTGGGATCGTGTCCTGGAGTGCGCGCACAGCCGCTGGGGCCAGCGCGCCAAGGGCCTGTTCTTCCTCAACGGCTCTTCGGGCTTCCTGCCCATGGGATTCGTCCAGGCCCTGACCGCGATGGACTACTCGGTGATCCCCCTGTCGGGTCCCGCCGACATGAAGGTCGTTGACGTCGGCCTGCAGCGCACGATGGACGCGATCGCGCAGATCGGCACGGGCGACGTCATCCTGGCCAGCCACGACGCCGACTTCCTGCCCCAGATCGAGACGCTCCTGGACCAGGGCCGCCGCGTCGCGGTCATGTGCTTCAAGGAGTTCCTCTCCTCCCAGCTCCACGAGCTGGAGGAACGCGGCCTGGAGATCATCGACCTCGAATACGACGTGCACGCATTCCAGGTGCGCCTGCCCAGGCTCCACATCATCGACATCGACGACTTCGACCCGATGTCCTTCCTGTGAGGCGCCGACCCGCGCTCGCGGGATCGAGCGACGCCTTTGTGACACGCGAACCGGGCGGCCCCTCGCGGGGCCGCCCGGCCGCTCTATGAGCGCGACGCTAGCCGCGGATCACTCCGCCGACTTGCCCTTGAGGGCAGCCAGGCGGGCCTCGATCTCGATCTGCGAGGAGTCGGTCTCGAGCTCCGCGAACTGCGCGTCGAGGCTGGAGGCGGCCAGCTCGACCTTGCCCTGAGCCAGGGCCTCCTGGCGGCGCACGCGATCCTCGAAGCGGCCGAGCTCGCTCGTGGGATCCAGGATGTTGATGGAGGAGAGGGCGTCGGTGACCTGAGCCTGCGCCTTCGCGGTCTTCTCGCGGGCGATGAGCTGGTCGCGGCGGGACTTGAGCTCGGAGAGCTTGTCCTTCATCTGCGACAGGCCCTTCTTCAGGCGCTCGGCGACCTCACGCTGAGCCTGGAGGGCGGGCTCCTCGGTCTTGACCTCGTTCTCGAACTGGATCTGCTTGCCGATGGCGACCTTGGCCAGGTCGTCCCACTTGGTGGCTCCGGCCTCGTCACCTGCGGCGCGCAGGGAGTCGGCCTTGGCGGAGGCGGCGGCGGCCTTCTGACCCCAGTCGGCCGCGGCCTTGACGTCCTCCTCGTAGTCCTTCTCGGCCATGCGCAGGTTGCCCAGGGTCTGGGCGATCGCGTTCTCGGCCTCGACGATGGAGTTGGTGTAGTCGCGGATCAGCTGGTCGATCATCTTCTGCGGGTCCTCGGCCTTGTCGAGGATCGCGTTGATGTTGGCCTTCGCGAGCTGGGCGATACGGCCCAGGATCGTCTGCTTCTCAGCCATGATGTTCTCCTTTGTGGTGATGTGCGCTCGTGCGCGGGTTGAGCGCGAGGCCAGGGCCCCGCAGGTCGGTGGGTGGGCTTCAGCGAGCCCGAACCGGTCACTGAGCCGGCGTCTGTGGCGGAGGGGTTGTCGCTATGTTGAGTGTGTTCCTCCGGATTGGTGCTCGGCGGTACGAAGCGGATCAAGCGTAGCGTTCAGCTTGGTCTCGACAGCGCGAGCATGCTCGAGAGCGTCGAGCGGATTGTCATTGTGGATAAGGGCTTCCTGAGCCCGTGTGATCGCCGCACGGGCATCGGTGATGAGAGGAGCGAGCAGTGTCGGATCAGTGTGCAGGTGGTCGGCCTCCTCGATATCCGAGGAAAGGGAGGCGATAGCGGCACCGAGCCGGTCCTCGATGTTGTCCAGGTCTAATTTTGCCGTGAAGATTGCGTTCATCTCATGGTGCGCCATGAGGAGTGCACGCTCGGCAGTATCGACCGCAGAGGTGGCGAGCTCGGTGTCCGTGTCGATGATTGCCTGGGCAGACTCAATGGCGCTGCGCGCCGAGGCGAGCAAAGATGCGGCCTTGTCGGGGTTGTCTTCGAGCGAGGATAGTACCGTGCCGGGGTAGATCCCGGCGATTGTCGCCAACTCGTCCCTGGAACGTTTCACGTCCACCAGTTCTTCTGCCAGGCGTTCCTGCGCCTCTGCCAGGCGGGTCGGCAGCGAGGTGAGCTCGGAACGCTTCGTGCTGAAAGGGGCCTGCGCGTCGCTCAACAACCCCATGTGCGTGTCGAGATCGCTGATGATTTGGGTTGCCAGGGTCTTCCTAGTCTCAGGGTTCAAGGTTGCGCGGCACTTCTGCAGGAGGGCGTCCCCGCGAGACAGGGCTTCCTTCGCTCCCTTAATGCGGTTGCGGAACTGTTCAGTCGCGGCGATGCCGAACTGTGCGCGTGCGTAGTCCCATTCCTTCATGGCATCGCGCACGTCCAGATCGGCTGCGGCCAGTCGGTCATTCGCCTGCTGGACCAACTTGTCCGCATCATGCCGAGCAGCCTTGTCGTCGCGTTCTTCCCTGCGGCGTTGGATGCGCCATGCTGCGGCTTCGATTTCTGCGTCGTGTTCTTCTTGCTCCCGCTGCTTTCTCCACTGGTCGAAAAAAATGCCGATGACGAGAAGTATGCCCACGATGAGGAAAGCAACAAAGCCCTTGATTTCTTCCTTTCTGCTTTCATCCTTCAGGCGCTGGCTGCTTGCATCGTATTCGGAACGAATCCGCTTGTATGTCTCAAAAGAGCTGCGCAGACTGTTGATTAAGGTCTTGGGGCCCGCCGCTGCCTCTTTGGAGGTCAGCGGAGTCGATTTATATGTCCGATGGGCTTCCGATAGTGCGCTGTCCACGTACCCTTTGACGATGGAATCATTGCGCATCCACTGAGTAATCTCCTGACCAAAGCAGTATGTGTCTATTCCCTCCTCGTAACCTACGGCGTAGAGAAGGACTTTGTCGTTGTCCCGCACCTTGGTGAGGGTGGCCTGGCACCATTCGGATGGTGTTTGGTCGGAAAAGTTGGGAACGATGACGATGGTGATAACAGTGGAAAATTTGGTGGAGAAGGACTCTGCGCTGGTCGCGATCGTTGCGCGTTCTTCGTCGCTGAGGAAGCCGTCCACATCGGTGACGTATCCGCTTGGCGTGAGCGCCTCGGTCGCGAACGCGGGCGCGCCACCGAGCGCCATCGCGGCCGTCATGACGG
>CATWCG010000231.1:0-3823 GCA_958349165.1 uncultured Actinomyces sp.
CCGTGAAAAACCGCTACGGCCCCACCGACGAGGTCGGCTGCTTCGAGCTGACCGACTCGGGGATCTACGGCCTCGCCGACCCCTCCGGCCTATTCCTGTCACGCACGACACGCGGCGTGCCCGGCACCTGCGCAGCTGTCTCCCTCGAGGGCCGCCGCCCGCTGCCCACCGAGATCCAGTCCCTCGTCGCCCCCTCGTCGGGCGGCTCGCCTCGGCGCACAACCTCAGGCGTCGACCACGCGCGCGTCGCCATGATCCTCGCGGTCCTGCAAGCACGAATAGGAGCCGACACATCGGGAGCCGACGTCTACGTGTCCACGGTCGGCGGCGCGCGCACCGTCGAACCCGCCATCGACCTCGCGATGGCCATCTCCATCGTGTCCTCACTCAAAGGCGTACCCCCGCGCGCCGACCTCGTCGCAGTCGGAGAAATCTCCCTCACCGGTGAAGTTCGTGCCTGCACCGGCACCCAGCGCCGCCTCGCCGAAGCCGCCCGATTGGGCTTCTCTTCAGCCATCGTCCCAGCTCAAGGCAGCGAGGACCTCGCCCGCGTCGACGGCATCACCGTGTTCACTGTCTCTGATTTAGCGACGGCGATTCGCGTCGCATTCCCCACGGACTCGTAATAATAGGAAGCGAACCTACTCGATTGGGAGGGAAGCACATTGACGTCCGACGCAGCGATCCTTCGAGAAGCACTGCGCGCAGTCGCGCCCGGCACGCCTCTACGCGAGGGACTGGAACGAATCCAGCGCTCCCACACGGGCGCGCTCATCGTCCTCGGCTACACGCCCGAAGTGCAGGCCATGTGCTCGGGCGGCTTCGACCTCGACATCGCCTTCACGGCCGCGCGCCTGCGCGAGCTCTGCAAGATGGACGGCGCCGTCATCATCGACCCCGACCTGTGGCGCATCCGTAAGGCAAACGTCCAGCTCTTCCCCGACCCCACGATCCCCACCGACGAATCCGGCATGCGTCACCGCACCGCCCAACGCACCGCGCGCCAGACGCACCTGCCCGTCCTGTCGCTCTCCGCGTCCATGCGCATGATCTCCATCTACGTGGGAACCGAACACCGACTCGTCGAAGAACCCGAGGCCCTCCTGTCGCGCGCCAACCTGGCCGTGGACACCCTGGACCGCTACAGCCAGCGCCTCGACGAGGTCCTCCAGACCCTCACCATCCTCGAAATGCGCGACAGCGCGACCGTGCGCGACGTCGCCACCGTCATGCAGCGCATGGAGATGATCCGGCGCATCACCTCCGAAATCACCGAATACCTGGAGGAGCTCGGCTCCGAAGGGCGCCTGCTCGCCCTGCAAGTCGAGGACCTCGTGCGCGGCTCTGCCTCCGAACGCGCCCTCGTCATGCGCGACTACATCCACGACCCCGAGGACGTCGCACGCGTCGAGGCCGAACTGTCCTCGCTGGGCTCCGAGCGGATCGTGGACCTGACCGCCATCGCGAACATCCTCGGCCTGGACGTGTACGAGGTCGCGGACCTGGACCGCGAAATCACGCCACGGGGCGTGCGTGCCCTCTCCCTGGTCCCCCACCTGTCCTGGAACGCCATCAAGGCCGTCTCCGCGCACTTCTCCACCCTCACGCAGCTGCGCGAAGCGTCGATCGAGGACATCGAGGTCATCGACGGCGTCGGCCACTACCGCGCCCAGCTCATCGCCGAAAACCTGGCCCACCAGGCGCAGGCGGTCGGCGCGGGGGTCGTCGGCTGGTAACGCGCGGCCCAGGCACCGGAACGGGAGCCCTGGCCTCGCTAGCGTGAACGCCGCTCGCCCGACTGGGCCCCCGGCTGCGCCCCCGATTGGGCGCCGGACTGCGCGCCCGACTGGGGCACGGGAGCGGGCGTCACGTCAACGACCGTCGAGCCGACCTCGCGCCCACCCATGGTGACGACCACCTTGTAGGTTCCCGCAGCGGCTGCGCTGGCCCCACCCGCAGGCGGCGTACACCCGTCCGTATACACGTAGCCGTCCCAGCTCAACGATCCCGACCACGTGCCGTTTGGGCGCAGCAGCAGCGTCGTGGAAGACTGTTGATCCTGCTCGCACCGCGCGGAGTTGTACACCAGCTGGTCGCCCGTACTCACCTGCAGGGAGAAATTCGCAAGGGATGTCGAACAGGCCACCGAGCCGCGGTTCTCGAGCGTCAGAGTCACGGGCATCGCGGAGCCAGACGAGGCCTCGGACGCCTTGGCGCTCACCCTGATGTCGCGCTCGAGGCAGGCGGGGATATCGATCTGGGTGCCGTTCGTGAGCAGGCCGTCGGCGGTGGCCTCCTGGCCGCCCTTGAGCGTGTAGCCCGAGGCGTCGACCGCGCCGGATTGGACGGACTGCGGGCCGGACTGCGGCGCGGGGTCGGGGCTGATGGCGCCGATGACGGCGCGCACGAGCGCGACGATACCCCACACGATGAGGGCAATGATGAGGAGCAGGCCCACGCCCGTGATGATGCGCCTCGGCCACAGGTTGACCGGGGGGCGCGTGCCGCCACCCGAGGTTGACCTCGCGGCGCCTCGCACCTTCGACGACGCGGGACGGCGACCCGTGCGCTGCGACGCGGACGCGGCCCTGCTGCCCGCCGCCCGCGACGTGCGGTCTGCCGCGCGCGACGTGCGGTCTGCCGCGCGCCCGGATGCGCCCGAGGGCGACGAACGCCGGGAGGAGGAACGCTTGGGGGAATTCTTACGCTGGTCAGCCACGCCTCCACGATACCGGGCCGCGGCGTCGGGCCGCGCCTAACGCTCGGGGCGGGCGACACATTCGCGCCAACAAGCCGACGCGCGCCGCGGGTCACGCGGCGGCGTTGCGTTTGTGAGAGCTCGGGGCGTCGTCGTCGGGGTCGATGACGCACCATCGCTCGATGGCGACCGCGACGATCACCCACACGAGGCCGACGAGGGAACTGATGCCCGAGCCCAGCGAGTTAGCGACCATCGCGGGGGCCTCCAGCTGCATGAGGGACACGACCATGACTCCGATGAGGATGCCGGTCAGGCCAGCCCCCACCAGCGCCGAGGTGCGCGCGAACACGGCGACGCGCATGGCGCCGATCGCGTCGATCCACGTGTCTTTCCCGGCGCGTAGGCGACGCACGGCCAGGCCGGACCAGATGAGCGCGGCGGTGGCCAGGGCGAAGACGACGGCGGGGCCGGGCGTGACGATCATGGGGGTGCCGCCCGCGCGCATGTGCGCGAAGAATCCGAGGAAGCTCATGACGGCGCATACGACGCCGACCAGCAGCACCCAGGTGATCGCCAGCGGTTTCATTTAGCGCCTCTTGACGATGGGGATCGCTCCGGTCATCGTGGGCCGCACGACGACGCGACGCAGGATGCCGGTCTGGGTGGCCTCGTCGTCCGGGATGGGGCCGACGGGGGTGTTGTCGGGCAGCCCGGGGGCCAGGATCGTGGAGCGTCCGTCGGCGTGCACGGTCGGCTTGGGGGGCTCTTGCTCGTGGGCCAGGCCGCTGCGGTCGTCGACGACGCGCACGTCGTGGGCGGCGCCCACGGAGAAGTTCCAGTCGGGCAGCTTAATGTCGGCGCGCGAATCTGGACGCTTCTGCTGGAAGACGGGCGCCCACCGGGGCTTCTCTTCGCCGCTGGGCGTGTAGGTGCCCGAACCGATCTTGCGGGTCATTCGCCCGGCCGGAGAGTCCGCGGGCACGGATGAGACGGGGTGCCACGCGGGGCGGGACGAGGCCGGGGCCGCCTGCGGCTGAGCGGGCGCACCGCTCGCGGGCTCGTCCTCGCCTGTCGAGGCCTGGGCGTCCGGGGCAGAGTCGGTCTCCGGGGCAGAGTCGGTCT
>CATWCG010000232.1:0-3813 GCA_958349165.1 uncultured Actinomyces sp.
TGGCCTTGCGGGCCGTAAAGCCCTTCTTGATCGCGTCCTGGTGGGAGCCGGAGAAACTCGTGTAGACGAGGTCGCCGACGTAGGGGGCGCGCGGCGAGGTCTCCATCTGCGTGCAATGCTCGACCGTGCGGCGGATCGCGTCCACGTCGGAGAAGTCGATGCCCGGGTCAATGCCCTGGCTGAACAAGTTCAGGCCCAGGGTCACCAGATCCACATTGCCGGTGCGCTCGCCCTGGCCCAGCAGGCATCCCTCGATGCGATCCGCGCCGGCGAGCAGCGCCAGCTCGGCGGTGGCGACGCCGGTGCCGCGGTCGTTGTGGGGGTGGACAGACAGGGCCACAAACTCGCGGCGGCTCAGGTTGCGGCTCATCCACTCGATCTGGTCAGCGAACACGTTGGGCGTGGCGCGCTCGACGGTGGAGGGCAGGTTGAGCACGATCTCGCGCCCCTCGCCCGGCTCCCACACATCCATGACGGACTCGCACACCTCGAGGGCGAAATCGAGCTCGGTGTCCACGAAAATCTCCGGTGAATACTCGAAGCCGAAGATGGTCTCATCCCCCAGCCGCTTCTCCGCCTGGGCGATGACCTCGCGCGCACCGAACTGGGCCAGCTCGATCGTCTGCGCCTTGTCCGCGTGGAACACGACCTCGCGGAACACGGGCGCCGTCGCGTTGTAGAGGTGAACGGTGGCGCGCGGGAAGCCCACCATGGCCTCGACCGTGCGCTCAATGAGCTCGGGGCGCGACTGGGTGAGCACCGAGATGGTCACGTCCTCGGGCACCGCGTCATCCTCGA
The DNA here is from genome assembly GCA_958349165.1 of uncultured Actinomyces sp. Classification (GTDB taxonomy): domain Bacteria; phylum Actinomycetota; class Actinomycetes; order Actinomycetales; family Actinomycetaceae; genus Pauljensenia. The sequence continues at coordinate 799 of CATWCG010000232.1, forward strand.
TCAGGGAGCGCACGAAGTCGTAGTCGGTCTGCGAGGCGGCCGGGAAACCGATCTCGATCTCCTTGTAGCCCAGCTTGACGAGCAGGTCGAACATGCGGCGCTTGCGCGCGGGGTCCATCGGCTCGATAAGCGCCTGGTTGCCGTCACGCAGGTCGGTGGACATCCAGCGCGGCGCCTTCGTGATCCGCTTGGAGGGCCACTGGCGGTCCGGCAGGTCAACAGGATTCGTATCCAGGAACGCGCGGTACTTGCCGATCGGCATACGCGAACCAGTGGGGACGGGAACGTCAGATGTAGTCTTCACAATTCGCAAGTCTATCGGCGCTCCTCACCCGGCGAGGGGAGGCTGCGCATACTGGACGTGAGATGCGGCGCGGTCGCCTCCGCGGATCTTCGCCGCGCGGCGAGGGGGATGAACGTCTTTTCTCCGCGCAAAGTGCCTCGCTCACGCCGTTCATATGTCATGATAATTGGGTCCAATGTCCCACACAACGACGCGCGGAGCAGTCATGACCCCCTTGTTGTTTGCTCAATCCTTTACCCCGTCGACGACGTCCGTCGCTGGCAACGTCTTCCTCACGGCCATCGTCGGCCTCCTCCCCCTCATTCTCTTCTTCGTCCTCATGGGCGTCTTCAAGGTCGCCACCCACTGGTGCGCGATCATCTCGCTCGTCACCTCGCTCGTCATCGCGGTCTTCGCGTTCAAGATGCCAGTCGGCATGGCCCTCCTCGCCGGCACGCAGGGCGCGGCGATGGGCTTCATGCCGATCATCTACATCATCATCGCGGCCGTGTGGCTGTACAACCTCACCGAAAAGTCGGGGCGCAGCTCCGACCTGAAGGCCGTGTTTAACACGATCGGCCGCGGCGACCAGCGCGCCCAGGCCCTTATCGTCGCCTGGAGCTTCTGCGGCCTGCTCGAGGGCCTGGCCGGCTTCGGCGCTCCCGTCGCCATCACCTGCGCCATGCTCGTGACCCTCGGCGTCCCCAAGATCAAGGCCGCCGTCGTGGCCGTCGTCGGCAACGCCATCAACGTCGGCTTCGGCGCCATGGCCATCCCCACGACCACCGCCGGCAAGCTCGGCGGCGCAGACCCCGTCGTCGTCGCCGGCGACATGGGCCACCTGACCTGGATCTTCTGCCTGTTCATCCCGGTGCTGATGCTCTTCATCCTCGACGGCTCCCGCGGAGTGCGACAGCTCTGGCCCCTCGCCCTCGTCGCCGGCCTTGCTGCCGGTGCGGGCCACTTCTTCACCCCCTCGGTTTCCTACGAGCTGACCGCCGTCGTCGCCTCCCTGCTAGGCTTCGCCGCCTGCTACGTATTCCTGCTGGTCTGGGGACCGACGACCCCCGCGGAGTGCGCAACCGAGGCCGACGAGGCCGACAAGCCCACCGGCTCGCGTATCGGCCTGGCCCTGCTGCCCTACGTCCTCGTCGTCGTCATCATCGCGATCACGAAGCTGGCCAAGCCCGTCGCAGCTTTCTTCTCGTCCACGGACGTGAAGATCCCGTGGCCCGGCATCTACGGCAACCTGCTGACCGGCGACGGATCGCCCTCGACCGCTGCGATCTACTCGCTGCAGATCCTGTCCAACCCTGGCACCTGGATCTTTGTCACCGGCATCATCGTCGCCATCGTGTACGGCATGAACTCCTCGGGCGGGCGTTTCCAGACCTCGGTCGGCGAGATGTTCGCGGTCCTGCCTCGTACCATCTACTCGCTGCGCATGGCGATCCTGACGATCGCCTCCGTCATGGCTCTCGCCTTCGTCATGAACTTCTCCGGCCAGACCACCTCGATCGGCGCCGCCCTGGCGACGACGGGCGCCGCCTTCGCGTTCCTCTCCCCCATCCTGGGCTGGATCGGAACCGCCGTCGCCGGCTCCGCGACCTCGGCGGGCGCTCTCTTCGCGAACCTGCAGTCCACCGCCGCCGCGGGCGCCGGCCTCGATCCGAACATCCTGCTGGCCGCCAACACCATCGGCGGCGGCATCGGCAAGATCGTGTCCCCGCAGAACCTGGCGATCGCCGCGACCTCCGTGGATTCGGAGGGATCGGACGCGGAGATCCTCAAGAAGGCCGCCCCCTACTCGATCGGCCTGCTCCTGGTCCTGTGCATCCTGGTGTTCGTCGCCTCCCAGGGCTGGCTGGGCTCCTACATGCCGCACTGAGCAGCTTCATCGCACAGGCGGGGCCCCGAGAGACTTGCGTTCTCGGGGCCCCGTCCTATTTGCTTTCGTCTCCCCCATCCTTGTAGCCTCGAAGCAATGAGCTCGCAGCGACGCCCGCTGTTTCCCCGCCGACCAGGAAGGCCAGCCTCTGTGAAGACCCCCCTCCGCTTGATCGTCACACTGGGCACCGTCGTGGCGCTCACCGCCGCGTGCAACCCCTTCGGGGCCTCGTCTCGCGAACGACTTCCAGAGGACCCGCGCTTCGCCGAGTTCACCTTCGACAGCGACAACAAGCCGACGGTCCAGGAGCGCACCGACTCCTTCAACGAGCGCTGGCCGGGCTTGCAGGCCACTGAGGGTCACGTAACCATCGAGTACTCGCCATCCGACCTGTTCCCCAACCCCGATCCAGAACTGTGGGTAACAGGGGTCGCCACCGTCCCCGACGAGACGATCACCGCACTCATGGAGGGCACAACCAGCTCCGCGCTCCTGCCCGGCATCTACCCAGGCCTCTATCAGTACGTGCCACAGGACTGTCACTTCTCCACCATCGACCCAAAACACGCCGACAAGACCCTCAAGGGCGACAACACTCAGGTCAACAAGGACTTCACTTACCTTCCGTTCAAAGAGATCGCTGCCTCACACGACTGTCACCTCGTCGTAATCACCGCCATCGGATTCAGCGACTAGCAGCCGCACACAACCAATGAACGCCCCCTCACACCGGAGAATCTCATGACACGCCGCTTGCACACCCTCACGGTGCTCGCAGCCATTGCCGTTCTCACCGCCGCGTGCAACCCCTTCGGGGCCTCGTCTCGCGAACGACTTCCAGAGG
>CATWCG010000233.1:0-3800 GCA_958349165.1 uncultured Actinomyces sp.
TGCCTGTATTGGACAAGGCGAACAATTGGTCAGATGAAGTAACCCAAACACGGCTTGTCATGCGTGTTCTTGCGATATGGTGAATGTGGTGGCCGACATAGTCCAGTGTCTCTGCGCGATGAGTCGGCCCCTCACAAACGCATAGGAGTGCACCATGTCAATGAAGAAATCAGCTGTCCTCCTGGCGTGTGTCGGCGCGTGCGCGCTCGCGGTCGCGAGTCCCTCGTCGCTCGCTTCGCCGATACTCGCCTCCCAACCCGCCGCTTCCCCGGCACTGACCGCACGGGCAGCCACGGCCTCGACCCTGCCGGTGGGCGACGCCGATACCGCGCTGACCTCGAAGAATGGGGAGAGCGCGCTTGCCGAACCCGTGCGAGCGGGCAGTGAGCAGGACCCGAACCTCGTCACCGGCATCGTCGTCCGCCTGGAGGCGGGGGCTGACCGCGAGGCCACCCTGGCCTCCGTGAAAGAGGCCGTGACCGCCGCCTTCCCGGAGGCCTCGCTCCAGGTGGAGCGCGAGTACCACCATGCCCTACAGGGCGTCGCGCTCAAGGCACCCGCCGGATCGCTGGATGCCATCCGCGCGGTCCCCGGCGTCGCAGCGGCGTTCATCGAGCGCGAGACGCGTGTGCGCGACACGGTGGGCGCTGATGCCGCAGGTGGCGTCCGAACGTCGAGGATCGCCAGCCAGGACCCCGACAACCTCAGCTCCCAGGTCATGATGCGCACCGACCGGGTCGCACAGAAGGGGGAGGGGACAGTCATCGCAATCATCGACACCGGAGTCGACATGACTCACCCCGCCTTTAGCGGTGCCTTGAGCGGGACTCCAGCCCTCGACGCAGACAAGGTGGCCGCCTTACTTCCCCAACTGGGGGACGGCAAGGATGGTACGTACGTCTCCGAGAAGTTCCCCTTCGCCTACGACTACGCTGATAGAGACGCGGACGCTTCGCCGTCCCCCGACGAGTCCGGCACCCACGGGACGCACGTCGCGGGCATTGCCGCGGGCAACGCCGACAAGATTATGGGCACCGCCCCCGACGCGCAGGTGATCGTCGCGAAGGTCTCGCGAAGCCAGAGCGGCGAGTACCCCGACTCGGCGCTGCTTGCCGCCCTGGATGACATGGCCGTGCTGCGCCCCGACGTCGTGAACCTGTCGCTCGGGCAGACGGGCGGTATGGATAACGAGGCCGACTCGGTGTACGCGAGCGTCTACAAGAACCTGCGAGACGCCGGGGTGAGCGTGAACGCCGCCGCGGGCAACGAGTATTCCGCCGGGTACGGCAATCTCTCGGGCAAGAACGAGCCCTACGCCTCGGACCCAGACACCTCGGTCCTGTGCGAGCCTGCCTCCTACCCCTCGGTCGTGGCTGTGGCCTCGGTGGAAAATGGCACGTCATACTCGGCGTTTTCAGCAGCCGGTCGTGACGTCGCCTACCAGAGCGCGCGCGGCTTCGAGGGCGAGAGCGTCGCGAGTCTTGGCGACTTGGCCCCCGGAGACTACGAGTACGTGGAGGCGGGTTTCGGTTCGGCCGAGGACGCGGCCGCCCTGGCGGCGAAATACCCGGAGGGACTGGCCGACAAGATCGTCATGGTCTCCCGTGGAACCCTGGATTTCCAGGAGAAATTCGACAACATTGCGCCGCTCAAACCCGCGGCGATCCTCGTGTATGACAATGAGCCCGGCGACGCACTCCTCATCATGAACCTGTCAACCCTCGACGTCCCCGCCGCCTTCATTTCCCAGGCGAGTGCGCAGGCCATGGTCGAGGCCGCCGACCATCACCTCACCCTCGTCGAAGGCAAGGTCCTGGAGCCCACCAGCTCCTACTGGATGAATGACTTTTCCTCGTGGGGAGTGTCTCCCGACCTGCGGCTCAAGCCTGAGATCGCCGCGCCCGGCGGCAACATCCTCTCCTCAGTCCCCGGCGGCGACTACGAACACTCGTCCGGCACTTCCATGGCGACCCCGCAGATGTCGGGCATCGACGCGATCGTCCTCCAGCGCGTCCAGTCCGATCCGCTCTTCGCCTCGATGAGTGCGCGCGAGAAGGTTGACGTCGTCCAGAACCTCATCATGGGCACCGCGCGCCCCTTGATCGACCCGGAGCAAGCCACCGGCGCCTACTACTCTCCTCGCAAGCAGGGCGCTGGCCTGGTCAACGCCCACGCGGCCACGACCTCGTCCGTGTACCCGACCGTGAAGGGTGCTCCCGAGCCGTCCCGACCCAAGGCGGACCTGGGGGATGGGACTGATGGCTGGCACTTTGATGTCACCCTGCACAATCTGGGCTCTGCCCCCGCGACCTACGAGTTGAGCTCCCAGGCGCTCTCGGAGATCGTCGACAGCGGCTTCTTCACTGAGCATTCCTCAGATTGGCGAGGCCATGGCGTGGACATTACGTTCAGCGGCGCCGCCTCGTCGGCGGAGGAGGGCGCGAGCGTGACCGTCCCCGCGGGCGGGGAGGCCTCCGTCGGCGTTGACGTGACGCCGGGCGCCGACTTCGCGGCCCACGCCGCCGAGAACACCCCCTCGGGCACCTTCCTGGACGGCTTCGTGCGCTTCACCTCGCGTACCGAGGGTCAGCCCGACCTGTCCGTACCCTTCCTGGGCTTCTACGGGTCCTGGGGTAAGCCAGCGATCTTCGACGCGCTGGCCTCGGACGGCAAGGGACACATGCGGTCCTCGGGACTCTACGATGGAGAAACAGGCACCCTCCTCGGATTCAACCCCCTGGTGCGGGCCAGCGAGCGACCCGAGCGCCCCGACGCCTACGGGTACGTGCTCTCCAGGGCCGAGGCCTCGGGCGCGTCCCACGTCCTCGAACCGCGCACGGGCCCACTGCGCGGCGTGCATCCACTGCGAACCGCGTATACCAACGACGCCGGCGAGGCGGTTGCGTCCTTCGAGCGCCACCAGAACTGGAAGTCCGTGTTTGACGCCCTCACCACACAGGTCTCGTGGGCCGAGCGCGAACATGAAGCCACGTCCCTAGACCTGCGCTCCGAGGCATACAAGGATCTGCCGGACGGGGAGTACACGCTGACGATATCGGCAACCAACGACGGCCCCTCGCCCACCGAGCAATCCATCTCATACAAGTTCCGCATCGACACGACCGCTCCCGTCATCGAGGATGTGCACTACTCCGGCGAGGGTGAGGACACGACCCTCACCTTCACGATCGTTGACTCCTCGCCGATGGCCGCCTTCGACCTGCACGACCCGGCCGACGGCCTGTGGTTCTACCGGCACATCCTCTCCGACAGCGACCAGATCGCTGACGCGGACGGCAGGTACCGCTACGAGGTCGAGGTCCCGCTGTCCGAGATATCGCGCGCGTGGACGGATCAAGGCGGGAAAGGGCCCGTCGTGTCCAACCCCTACGTGCTCGCCTGGGACTACGGCCTGAACAACTCGTCGGCGGTCACCGTCAATCTGCCGACCGATAACCCCGGCGTCACGCTGCCGTGCACCAACCCCGAGGGTGGTCACTGGGCCAAGGATGCCGTGGGCTGGTGGTACCAGTGCGCGAACGGGACCGACTACCTGAAGGCTGGCTGGTTCACGATTAATGGCGTGGACTACCAGTTCGGGCCGTCCGGCTACATGGTGACCGGGTTCCTCCAGCGCGCGAACGGCGAGTGGGTGTATGCCGACTCCGAGGGTGCCCTCGTGGGTGGCTGGGTGCGCGACAGTGGCTACTGGTACTACCTCGACCCCGCGACGAAGGTCATGCGTACCGGCTGGCTGGCCGAGGGCGGCTCCTGGTACTACCTGCACGCCAACGGGGTCA
>CATWCG010000234.1:0-3787 GCA_958349165.1 uncultured Actinomyces sp.
CCTCCGCTCCCTCGGCCCCCGCCGCGCAGGACAACTCCGGTGCCCTCACCGTCGACGAGTCCAACCAGCACCTGACGATCCCCGCGGGCACCACCAAGGTCATCATCAACGGCTCCAACAACCACATCGAGGGCGGCGAGCTGACCGACATCACGGTCAACGGCTCCAACAACGCCATCGAGGTCGACTCCGCGTCGAGCGTCTCCTTCACGGGCTCCAACAACGAGCTCGAAAACAAGAAGGGGAACGCCCCTCGCGTGCCCAACGACATCCGCGCGAATAACGTCGTCTCCCAGGACTGACGCTTATTCAACAATCGGGGGGTGTGCAGGAAACCTGCACACCCCCGCTTGCTGCCTATCGATCAGGCATTCGCCTTGCGGTAGGCCTCGACGATCGGAGCGGGAATACGGCCACGATCGGAAACCTCCAGGCCTTCACCCTGCGCCCACGCACGAATCTTCGCGTTTTCCAGGCGCTGGTTGGGGTTGCCAGCGTTGCCGCGGCGGCGGGTCGAACCAACCTTGCGGCCAGCCTTAATGTAGGGCTGAATGGCTGCGGCGAATTCTTCGAAGTGCTCGCGATTCAGGTCAATCTCGTATGACGCACCATTGAATGCGAAACGCACGGTCTGATCGGCGGGCGAGCCGTCGAAATCGTCAACAACCTCGACAACCTTCGTCGTCTTCTTCATGTGTTATTCCTCCTGAGGGATCGAGAATTCCACAGTCGAACCGTCAGCGGAATTCATTGCAATTAGGGTAACTCACAATGCATTATCTTTCTCACTATTCCGATTCATCGACAAACGTGAGTTAGGCAGCACCAATTGCAGGTGTCAGGTAATTGAAAGTTATACTCGTAAGGACGCACGAGGCCGGGGAAGCCTCGCACACCCCAGCAACGAACGAGGAGACACCGTGAACAGAGCACACCACCCCCGAGCGGCGGCATGGGAGCTCTACTTCACCACCACAGCCCGCCTCACCGAACGCATCGAAGCGTCCCTCAAATGCGAGGCCGGCCTCTCCATGCCCGAGTACTCCGTCCTGCTCATGACCGACCGCGCGGGCGAGACCGGCATCCGCCCCTCCGTCCTCGCGCACCAGGTCGTCTTCTCCCGCTCGCGCCTCACGCACACGATGAAGCGCCTCGTATCACGAGGCCTCATCGAACGCCGCCCCTGCCAGGGGGACGGGCGCGGAGGCCTCGTCTTCCTCACCGAGGCCGGCAAGAAGCTCTTCGACGAGGCCGCCCTGGTCCAGCGCGACGTCATCCGACGACTCTTCCTCGACGACATCTCGCCCGAGGAAATCGACATGCTCACCGGCCTGTTTGGCCGCGTCAGCGCGCGCCTCGACGCCGACACGCCATGTCCGTGAACGCGCGCCGCCTCGCGGCCGCCACCCTCGCGACCGGGGTCATCGCAGGCCTCGTCGGCCTGGCGTGCATCCACCTGCTCCACTGGATCCAGGCCCTCGCCTGGGACATGCACGGCGGCACCCTCCTGGAGGCCGCGAGCGCCGTCTCCCCCACGCGCCGCGTCCTCGTCCTCACGCTCGGCGGCGTCATCGGCGCACTGTCCTGGTTCCTTCTCTTCCGCCGCAACAAGGCCATCACCTCCGTGTCAGCAGCCGTGGACGGCACCCCCATGCCGCCCCTGCGCGCCACCTGGCACGCCCTGACCCAGGTCCTCGTCGTCGGCCTCGGCGCCTCCGTCGGGCGCGAGGTCGCCCCCCGCGAGATGGCCGCCGCCTTCAGCGCGGCCGCCGCCGACCGCCTCGGACTGAGCGCCGAGGACCGGCGCATCATCGTCGCCTGCGGCGCGGGAGCGGGCTTGGCCGCCGTCTACTCGATCCCCCTGTCGGGGGCGGTCTACACGCTCGAAATCCTGCTCGTGTCCCGCTCGGGGCGCGCGGTCGCCCCCGCGTTCCTCACCTCCGGGATCGCCGTCCTCATCTCCACGGGATTCACGAGGCCGGCGCCGTTCTACACCGTCCCCACCCTCACGCCGTCCCTGTCGCTCACCGTGTTCGGGGCCCTCGTCGGGCCGCTGCTCGGCGCCGCCGGTTGGGCCTTCAAGCAGGCCGTCGCCCGCGTGGGCGCGGCACGCCCGCGCGACTGGCGGCTGCTGCTCACGCTGCCCGCCGCCTTCCTCGTGGTCGGGCTCATCGCCAGTCGCCTGCCCTCTGTCCTCGGCAACGGCCAGGCCAGCGCACAGACCCAGTTCGACGCGCAGTGGGCGGCCGGCGCGGGGCTCGCGTTCGCGTTGCTGGTGCTCTTCGCGAAGACGGTGACCACATTCCTGACGATCCGCGCGGGAGGCTGGGGCGGCGTCCTCACGCCCGCGGTCGCGCTCGGCGCAGGGCTGGGCGCCGTCATCGGCCTGCCGTGGGCCAGCGCCTGGCCCGGCTCCGAGGTGGCCGCCTTCGCCTTCATCGGGGCGGCCGCGTTCCTCGGCGCGTCCATGAATGCGCCTTTCACCGGCCTCATCCTCGTCATCGAGTTCACCGCTCAGGGGCCCACCATCCTGGTGCCGGCCGTCCTCGCCGTCGGCGGCGCCACTGCGGCGACCACCTGGCTGACCCGCCGGGCCCGCCACTAACCGCGCGTCACAACCCTGGGCGCCCCGGCCTCGTTCCCGCTGACCCGCCACTAACCGCGCGTCACCGCCCGGGGCACCCCGGCCTCGTTCCCGCGCCCGCTGACCCGCCGACCCTCCCCGCCCAGGCCTAGCGACTAGTTCCCCAACAATGTCGCATGCAATTCCCCCAACACTATTTCAAACATTGAATTCACAACGTTGGAATTGCAACGTTTTCGAGCATAATCAAAAACTGACCAAATTAAATTACCTGCGAGATTTGTGGGTAAGGTATCAGAGCGGTATCAGAGGGGCACTGAAGGGGCATCAGATCTGCGCGAGCGCCTGATCCAGGTCCTCGATCAAGTCACCCGCATCCTCGAGCCCCACCGCGAGGCGCAGGAGCGTGCCCGGCACGCCGCCCACGCCGCCCACGCGCGTCGAATGGGTCATGATCGCCGGGTGTTCGATGAGTGACTCGGGCGCCCCCAGCGACGCGGCCAGCGCGAAGACGCGAGTGCGCGTCGTCAGCTCGAGGGCCGCCTCCTCCGTGGCAACCTGGAAGGACAAAACCCCGCCAATGCCTCGGGGATTCTGGCGCTGGGCCAGCTCGTAGCCCGGGTCCGAGGCCAGCCCCGGATAGTGGACCGCGCTCACCTTCGGGTGGGAGGCCAGGAACTCGGCGACCTTCTGAGCGTTGGCGCAGTGGCGCTCCACGCGCAGAGCCAGGGTCTTCAAGCCGCGGTGCGCCAGGTACGTGTCGCGCGGGGACGGCACGTGCCCGAGGGCCATCTGCAGCTTCACGGCCTCGGCGGCCGCGTCGCGCTCGCCGAAGAAAGGCTCGACGTGCACGGGCAGCTCCAGGCCATCGCACAGAATGATCGCGCCGCCGATCACGTCCGAGTGGCCGCCCACATACTTGGTCGTCGAGTGCACGACGACATCCGCCCCGAGCGCCAGCGGACGCTGCAAGACCGGCGTCGCGAACGTATTGTCCACGACCAGCAGGCCGCCCACCTCGTGCGTGAGGGCCGCGATCGCGGCGATGTCGGTGACCAGCAGGAACGGGTTCGAGGGGGTCTCCACCCACACGATCTGCGGGCGCGAACCACGGATCACGCGCTCAGCCTCGGCCAGGTCGGTCAGATCCGCGGCCTCGGAGGTGATGCCCTCGGCGGGCTTGATGACGCTCAGGAGCTTGTG
>CATWCG010000235.1:0-3777 GCA_958349165.1 uncultured Actinomyces sp.
GTATAGGCGCAGGGTGCGCGAGTCGCCGGCCTTCGCCTCGCCGCGGGAGGTGAACCAGCCGTCAGCGTTGGCCTCGCCCCACTTGGGCTCCTCCGAGCCCCAGGAGCCCGCGTACTTGGAGCGCTCGTTGATGTCGCGCGAGTAGGGGCTCCACACGGTGCGGTCCACGGTCGTGACCTGGCACTTGGTGAGCTCGGGGGTCTCGGGGGTGGGTAGGTCGCCGCACACCTGGCCGTCGGCCGGGTACTGGGCGCCGACCAGGTTAGCGCTTGCCGTCGAGGACTCGGCGCCGGTGGGGAAGGTGCCCGTGAACTGGAAGATCGTGCCGGTGTTGGCGTCGAGGCCCTTGTTCAGCGTGATGGTCCAGATGTTCTTCGCGGCGTCGGTCTGGGTGGCCGTGAAGTCACCGTCGTTCCACGTGTACTCGGCTTCACGCGGACCCCAGGCCTGCATGAATGCGTTCAGACCCGCGCGGGTCTCAAGCTTGCCGATGAAGGAGGTGTTGGCCATGTCGTCCGGCAGGTCGACGGTGATCGTCGTGCCGGCGGCCAGCTTGTTCTTCGTGGCCACGGGGAAACGCCAGTTCTGCATGGAGCCGGCGATCCAGTGGTTGGCCTCGAACATGCCCGGGGCCTTGTAGGTCTCGGTGTTGAAGTTGGTCGAGATCTTCGAGGTGTAGCCGTTGTTTGAACCGGTGGCGATCTTGTTGACGGAGCCGTCGGCGTTACGGGTGATGTCGGCAGGGTTCACCAGCTCGGGGTGGTGGGCCAGGATGTCCGTGTCGAGGATCGCCGCGGCGGTCCAGTCGGCGCGGCAGGCGGTGGACTTGTCGCCGTTAGCGGTGCTCGGGCCCGTGGGCTGGTTCTCGTCGGAGGGCGAGGCCATGGCGGGGCCCGCGATCAGGGCGGTCGCGAGCGTGGCGCTCAGGGCTGTCGCGATGGTCAACCTATGCGTCAGTTTCATCGTATTCCTTGCGTTGATGCTGATCCATTCTCAATGAATACTGGCCGTCGGGGCTGTTGGTAGTCCGGTCAGTATTGGTTACGCGAGAACCTTAGTCGATGAATGCTGACCGCGTCTCGCGTTTGTGAAAAGTCTGTGCGTGAAATCCTCCAGCCTTCATGCTGGTCGCGTTCGTTTGACCTCTGTAAAAGCGCGCCAATCTGGGCCTTTAGTCATGGGCTGAATTTGTCAGGTGCATTCCGTCACGTGGGCGGGGGTGGTGAATCTCCCAGAGAGCGGTCACAACAGGGAATTAGCTGCTCAGATCGGTAATCTCTAAGGTGAGGCCCGATCCCTCTCCGGGACTCGCCGCTTGGCGGGAGGGCATAGACACAAAAAAGGAAGTCATATGACGCTGGATCTGACGCAGTCGCTGCCCTCGCACGTGCGTGCGACCTCCGGGCGCCCCGTTGAAGACTCGACTCTGATGGAGGTGTGGCAGGGTCTGTCCGCTGCCATCGTTGATCAGATCGCTGACAACTGGGCCGCCACCACCGAGCGTTACGCCAAGGGCCGTCAGGAACACTACTTCTCCGCTGAGTTCCTCATGGGCCGCGCCCTGCTCAACAACCTGTCGAACCTCGGCCTCGTCGAGAAGGCTCGCGAAGCCCTCGCCGCCTACGGCCTCGACCTCGGTCAGGTCCTCGAAGAGGAGCCGGACGCCGCCCTCGGTAACGGTGGCCTCGGCCGCCTCGCTGCCTGCTTCCTCGACTCCTGCGCTACCCTGGACCTGCCCGTGCGCGGCTACGGCATCCTCTACCGCTACGGCCTGTTCAAGCAGCTCTTCGACAACGGCTTCCAGACCGAGCATCCGGACCCGTGGATGGAGGAAGGCTACCCCTTCGTCACCCGTCGCGAGGAGCTCTCCCGTATCGTCTCCTACGCCGACCTGACCGTGCGCGCCGTCCCCTACGACATTGCGATCACCGGCTACGGCACCAAGAACGTGGGTACCCTGCGCCTGTGGAAGGCCGAGCCCATCGAAGAGTTCGACTACGACGCCTTCAACTCCCAGCGCTTCACCGACGCGATCATCGACCGTGAGCGCACCATGGACATCTCCCGCGTCCTGTACCCCAACGACACCACGTTCGAGGGCAAGGTCCTGCGCGTGCGTCAGCAGTACTTCTTCTGCTCCGCCTCCCTGCAGGAGATCGTTGAGAACTACGTGCGTCACCACGGCACCGACCTGAATGGTTTCGCCGAGTACAACGCCGTCCAGCTCAACGACACCCACCCGGTCCTCGCCATCCCCGAGCTCATGCGTATCCTCATGGACGAGCACGGCCTCGGATGGGAAGAGGCCTGGAAGGTTGTCTCCAAGACCTTCGCCTACACGAACCACACGGTTCTGGCCGAGGCCCTCGAGACCTGGGATATTCACATCTTCGACCGCCTGTTCCCGCGCATCGCCGAGATCGTCCGCGAGATCGACCGCCGCTTCCGCATTGACATGGCCGAGCGCGGCCTTGACCAGGGCACCATCGACTACATGGCACCCGTCTCGGGCAACACCGTGCGCATGGCCTGGATCGCCTGCTACGCGTCCTACTCCATCAATGGTGTCGCCGCCCTCCACACGGAGATCATCAAGCGCGACACCCTCAAGGAGTGGTACGCCATCTGGCCCGAGCGCTTCAACAACAAGACCAACGGCGTGACCCCGCGCCGCTGGCTCAAGCAGTGCAACCCCCGCCTGGCCGCCCTCCTCGACGAGGTCACCGGCTCCGATGCGTGGGTCCGCGACCTCACCGTGCTCTCTGACTTCACCGAGGCTGGCACCGACGAGGTGCTCGCTCGCCTGGGCGAGATCAAGCACGCCAACAAGGTCGACTTCGCCGCGTGGATCAAGGAGCGCGAGGGCGTCGAAATCGACCCTGACTCGATCTTCGACGTTCAGATTAAGCGCCTGCACGAGTACAAGCGTCAGCTGCTCAACGCCTTCTATGTCCTGGACCTGTACTTCCGCATGAAGGACGATCCGACGCTGGACACCCCCAACCGAGTGTTCATCTTCGGCGCGAAGGCCGCCCCCGGCTACATTCGTGCGAAGGCCATCATCAAGCTCATCAACGCCATCGCTGAGCTGGTGAACAACGACGAGGACATCAACGGCCGCATCAAGGTCGTCTTCGTTCACAACTACAACGTCTCGCCCGCCGAGCACATCATCCCCGCCGCCGACGTCTCTGAGCAGATCTCGATGGCCGGTAAGGAGGCCTCGGGCACGTCCAACATGAAGTTCATGATGAACGGTGCCCTCACCCTGGGCACGCTGGACGGCGCGAACGTCGAGATTCTCGAGGCCGTGGGCGCGGACAACGCCTACATCTTCGGCGCGACCGACGATGAGCTGCCCGAGCTGCGTCGCCACTACGACCCCCGTTGGCACTACGAGAACGTCCCCGGCCTCAAGCGCGTCATTGACGCCCTGACCGACGGCACGCTCAATGACAACAACTCCGGCTGGTTCCACGACATTCGCCACTCGATCCTTGAGGGTGGCTACGATCCTGCCGACGTGTACTACGTCCTGGGCGACTTCGCCGCGTACCGTGAGACCAAGGACCGCATGGCCGCGGATTACCGCGACCAGAAGGCCTGGAACGCTCGCGTGTGGGCGAACATCTCCCGCTCCGGCCGTTTCTCCTCGGACCGCACGATCTCCGACTACGCTCGCGAGGTCTGGAAGATCGAGGGTGAGCCGATCGCCTGACGCGCTCGCGTAGGGGAGGCCCGGAACCGCACGGTTTCGGGCCTCTCTTGTTGTGTGAA
>CATWCG010000236.1:0-3766 GCA_958349165.1 uncultured Actinomyces sp.
CGGCGGCTCAGCAGGGTTTCCCCGCCCAGCACAACGCCGCGCCGCAGCAGGGTTTCCCCGCCCAGCAGGCGGCCCCCGCGGCCGGCCCGCACATGCCCTCCGCCCAGCAGGCACCGACCGTGTCCGCCGACCCGTACCACGCTTCGGGGACGACCCCTGCCTTCGGGCAGTCGGACACCGCCATGTCCGGCGCGACGGCTCCCGCGGCTTCCACGAGCTCGAGCTCCGGCAAGGTGTGGCGCATCGGGACGGCCGTCGCGTGGGCACTCACCGTCGTCTTCGCCGTCACCGCCGTGTACACCGGAATGCTCTTCGCGAAGGCGGGGAACGAGCTCTCCGATGCCGAATCCGAGCAGACGAGCGCGCAGCAAGAACTCGATCAGGCCAAGTCCGACCTTGATCAGGCAAAGAAGGAACTCGAGGAGGCGCAGAAGTGAGCTACGTTCCGATGCCGGCAGCCAAGACCGGCTCGTCCTCCATGGCATTCAAGATCATGACGTTCGTCGGCGCGGCCCTGGCCGTGTGCCTCCTGCTCGCCAGCGTCCTCATGGGCGTCGGCGCGCATTCGCGCTCCGCCCGGGCTGAGGAAGCCCGCTCGAACGCTGAGTCGCTTCGTACCCAGAAGAAAGACACCGACACCGAAACGGCGAGCGTGCGCACGCAGATCACGTCCGCGAAGAGCAACAAGGCAGCCAGCCAGTGGTGCGACGGCTTCACTGAGGCCGACTCCGGGTTCATGGACCTGATCGACAATGCCACTGCCCTGAACTTCAAGCCCGCCGACGAGCTCGCGGCGATCGCGAAGGCATGCCCGAAGAAGAAGGAGTTCGCCGAGGCGTTCCGCGACTCGGTGCGCCCCGCCTTCGATGGCCAGGTGACGGATTGCACTGCCTCGGGCGGCAACGTGACGATGACGGGAGAGCTGACCATCACCGACACGACGCTGAGCA
Organism: uncultured Actinomyces sp.; assembly: GCA_958349165.1. Lineage (GTDB taxonomy): Bacteria > Actinomycetota > Actinomycetes > Actinomycetales > Actinomycetaceae > Pauljensenia. The sequence continues at coordinate 951 of CATWCG010000236.1, forward strand.
ACCTCGGGCCGATGAACGTCACGGTCGACATCTTCCTCACGGCGGGCGACACGACCGACTCTGACACCCCCGTCGGCTCCGCGACCTTCACCATTCCGGCCGGAGGCAAGGGGACATTCACGCAGACCGTGCCCGACGGCGGACTGACAACAGGTACGTGCGCATTCCGAGCCTCCAAGGTCTGGCCCAAGGGCCTCTAACCCGATAGTTGCCCACCATCCGTCGGGGGACTAGAATTCCTGACCGAGCAAACGGTTTTATTCGACCAGGGAAAGAGAGCCGCGATGAGTGAGCCCGCGGAAGGCTGGTACCCGGACCCGAACGGTGCCCCGTACCTGCGCTGGTGGGACGGACAGGCCTGGACCGACTACGTCGAACCCTACGTGGAGGCGACCCCCTCGGCCCACGCTGCCCCGGATCCCGCTCCCGGCGAGGCCCTGGCCTCGCCGGGAGAGACCGACCAGCTGGAACACACCCCCGCACCGACGCCCGCGGCAGGCGACGAGGCCACCCACGCCTCGTCCCCCGCCCGCGTGGAACCTCAGCCCACGCGGGACGAACCCGCGCGCTCGGGTACCCTCACGTGGACCCTCGGCGCGGTCGCCTCGTGGTCGCTCGTCGTCATCTTCATCGTCGTCCTCGTCGTCGCTTGGTCCCACCTGGGGGCCAGCGGCCGCGTCCACGACGAGGCGAAGGAACGCGCCCGCATCGCACAGCAGGAGCTCGACACCGCCCAGTCCACGCTCGACGACATCAACCGACAGATCGAGGAGGCCCAGAAGTGAGCGCCGCACCCGCCCCCCTGCGCGCAGCGACCGTCGCCGGCGCCATCCTCGCCGTCATCTTCATCATCCTCTCCGCGGTCGTGGGCGGTATCAACGTCTGGCGCACCCACTCGGCGGCAGGCTACGACGAGCAGGCCGCCCAGGCTCAGTCCGACAAGGCCGCGCTCGACAAGCAGATCACCGAGGCCAAGACGCGACTCGACGCAGCCAACGTCCAGCGTGAAGCCAAAGAATGGTGCAATTCCGTGACGCGCGAGTCCTCCTCATCGATCCGCGACGCGATCAAGTCCTACGACTCCGCGACGCAGGCCGTCAAGGACACCATCCACACCGAGTGCGCCGAGAAGGAGACGCTCGCCAACGCCCAGCGCACCCTCTCGGACGCTGACTTCGCCATCGCGATCGGGGAGTGCACGACTGACAAGGTCACGACCACGGTCACCGGCACGCTGACCGTCAAGTCCTCCAGCGCCGTCAACTCCCTGGGTCCCCTGGACGTCACCATCGTCGGATACACCCTCGAGAAAAACACCGCTTTCAACTCCTCCACCCCCTACCAGGCAACCACCAACACGACGCTGACCCCCGGCGCGCCCGCCACCTTCACGATCTCGGTTCCCTACGATCCGAACATGTCGGATAAGACCGAATGCGGCGCCTCCATGGTCTCTTGGTGGCCCTCCAACATGTGACCCCCAAACAATCACCCCGTCCCTCCCGTCCGCACAAAAATTCCCCTAAAATAGCGGGATAGCGCGAAAGGAGTCCACCGTGAGTAACCCCGTCGAAGGATGGTACCCAGACCCCGCCGGAACCGCCCAGCTGCGCTGGTGGGACGGATACTCCTGGACCGACGACTACCTCCCCGACGACACCGTGCAGGACTACGGCGCCGACTACTACAGCGAGGCGGACCAGGCGTACACCTACGACGCGGGGTACCAGGACGCGGTGCCCACGGACGACGCGGGGTACCGGGACGCGGCGCCCACCGACGGCTCGGTTCCCCAGGCGCGGCCCAAGGCCCCGGCCAAGCAGCTCGCAACCACCGTCATCCTGTCGCTGCTCATCGCGTCCTTCACCGTCGGCGCGATCGCGACAACCAGCCTGTTCCTCTCCGCCAACAAGGAGTACAAGCAGGCTGAACAGACGCTGAACCAGGCGAATGAGGACCTGCAAACGGTACAGGGAGAGTCGAAGTGAGCACCGTGAATTCCGCCAACGCGGCCGCCAAAAAGGGCATGACGCCCCTGAACAAGGTCCTCGCCATCATTGCCGTCGCCATGGCAGCCATCACGGCCATCTTCGGTGCGCTGGCGGGGCTGCGCTTCTACCAGGCCCACCAGATGAACGCGGAAGCCGAGCGCGTCACCGCCCAGGCCAATTCCATTCGCGTCTCCTCGTGGTGCGCCAAGGTCACGCCGGACAACGTCCCCCGCATCGATGAGATCTACGGGGAGTACCGCGCGTTCGGGCAAGAGATGCGCGACGCGGTCGACGCCGAATGCCCCGGGCGCGTCAATGCCGCCTACATGGTGAGCACCTACCGGGCCGCGGAGATGTTCACCGCCTCCATCGAGTGCAAGACCATCAAGGACAACACCGCGGTCTCCTGCACGGGAACGGTGACCACGAAGACCGAGAAGGTCCCCTCCCTGGCCAACTACTCGAACACGACGGTGAAGCTCTCCCTCGAAGTTAGCACCTCGCAGAACTTCACCATCCCCGAGCATTCGACCCCGGACGTCGTCACGGTGACGGTTCCCCCATCGGGCAGCACCAACGTCGAGTTCGAGGCGAGCTACGACAGCGCGTGGGGCGATTTCTACAAGGTTCCGGTGACCTCCTTCTTCCCGAACGACTAAACCCGCAAGGAGCTTCCGTGACGACACCCGCGCCCGGCTGGTACCCCGATCCTCAGGGTCGCCCCCGCCAACGCTGGTGGGACGGCGCCCGGTGGACCGAGCAGTATCGGCACCCGGGCGGCCTCGGCGCTCCGATTCCCGGCCCGCCCGCGGCCATCGCCACGAG
>CATWCG010000237.1:0-3664 GCA_958349165.1 uncultured Actinomyces sp.
CACCGGGCTAGTACCGGTACCTTTTCAACCTAGCGAGGTTCGCCCCGGAAGGGTGCTTTTCGAACTCGTCAAGGGCGGCCTGTTTGTCATCCGAGATGTACACCGCTGGAATCTTCGCGGCCTCCTTATCCAACCAGCCCGCAGCATCGCCCTCATTCTTCATCAGCATATCCATCGCGTCGCTAATCCTATCAGCGAACTCTGTGGCATTTTTGGCCATCGCTTCCAGGGCTGCGACCTCTTCGGTGAGGTACTTTTCGTACTTGGTGGCGAAGGCCTGTGGACCGGATTCGGCGCTCCACTTACCCTCCGTCTGCAGACCAATGTTGTCTCTCAGTTGATCGGCTGCTCTCTGTAGGTTCGGGGCAATATCTTCGCGGAGGGCCTGTTCCCAGCTCCTCCACTTCGCGTAGTGAACCTGCATGTCGGGGGCGACAGCTTGCCCGTCATCGGTGTTGATCATGACCATGACTGCTCCTCTAAGTTGATGCGCCACTGTAACAGGGTCAGCCTACCAGATGGCAGGCGGGGCAGGAAAGCGTCAACAACATGCGCACAGGCTCAGCCCAAGGTTCTTGACAATAGCTGGGATGAAGTCCGCTCATCATCACGGACCTCACCCCTACCCGGCGCCGACCAACACACCATCACCCGCACTCAACACGGAACAGGCAGTATCCGACGGTGGTCATCGCTCGCGGCGAGGTTTGGGGGCCGGGGCTCGATGAGCCCCGGCCCGACCGTATCAGCCTGGGTTCCTCAGTCCTCGGCGCCGAGCGCGTCCGCCTGTTGCGCCTGCATGCGGGCCAGGCGCTGGAAGTCGGCGGCGCCGCGCCGAGCGATGTCGCGCATGGGCCGCTCGGGGGACAGTCCCGAGAAGGACGCCCCGAGGGTGATGATGCCGCCGGATTCCATGCCGGGGCCGGGCAGGACGTCGAAGCGACGCGCCTTTTGCAGGGCGTCGATGACGCTGGTCATGTCGTGGTTTTGGATGGCCGCGGAGACCGTGTAGGAGCCTGGGTTGAGGGCCAGGCGCGGGATATTGACGTCCAGGTGGCCGGTACCGGGCTCGATGGAGGTGGGCACGTAGCAGGCGTCGACGCCGTGCAGGCCCCACACGAAGATCCCTTCGCGGGTGTCGATAGAGACGCCGAAGACGGGGGCCGTGATGCGCTCTTTCGCCCGGTAGTGCAGGCGCAGGCGAACGGCGTCCCCCGTGTTGACCAGCGAGGTGGGCTCACCGGAGGGGCCCAGGAGCTCGATCTTCTCGATCATGGCCTCGCCGCTGCCGAAGCGCGTCCCCCCGCCCTCAACCTCGACGGCGTGGTGAGCGACGTCGGAGTAGGTGTCGATGACCTCGGCGGCGTTGCCCACGTCGACGAGCGTGCCGTGGTCCAGCCAGGCCGCCTGGTCGCAGAAGGTGCGCATCTGCTCGAGACCGTGAGAGACGACGACGACCGTGCGACCCTGGTCCTTGAGCTGGGCGAACTTGTCCATGCACTTGTTCTGGAATTCCATGTCGCCCACGGCCAGGACCTCGTCGACGAGGAGGATGTCCGGCTCGACGTGGATGGACACGGAGAAGCCCAAGCGCACGTACATGCCGGAGGAGTAGTTCTTCACCGGCTGGTCGATGAAGCGCTCCACGCCGGAGAAGTCGATGATCGCGTCCAGCTTGGAGTCGATCTCCTTCTTGCTCATGCCCAGGATCGCGCCGTTGAGGTAGATGTTCTCGCGGCCCGAGAGCTCGGGGTGGAAGCCGGAGCCGACCTCAAGCATGGCGGCCATACGGCCCGTCGAGGAAATCGTGCCCTTGTCGGGGGTAAGGATCTTCGCGATGCACTTGAGCAGCGTCGACTTGCCGGAACCGTTGTGTCCGAGCAGCCCGAAAGTCTTGCCCTGCGGGATGTCGAAGGAGACGTCGTCGAGGGCCCAGAACTCCTCGAACTGGGCGCGCGAGCGCTGCAGGAACGCACCCTTGAGGGACTGGTTACGGTTCTTGTAGATGCGGAAACGCTTGGACACGCCCGCAACGGAGATCGCGTTCGTCATCAGAGTTCCTCCACGATTCGTGCCGAGAAGCGACGGAAGATGAGCGAGCCGAGGCCGAAGATACCGAAGGCCCAGGCGGTGCAGCCCAGCCACACCTGCCAGGACGGTATCGCGAAGCCGTAGAGCGTGGAACGGTACGCCTCGAGGAAGAGCTCGGCGGGGTTGAGGCGGAAGATCGTGACGATCGGCAGAGGTTCGCCACCCCACGTCCACCCCTTGGCCGCCAGGTCGGTCTGTACCTTGTTGAGCATCGACAGGGAGAAGACGACGCCGGAGGCGTACATCCAGATCTGGTTGAAAATCTGCCACAGATGCGAGATATCGCGGAAGTAGACGGAAGCGATGGACAAGATGAGGCCCATGCCGATCACGAAGAGCATGGCCAGGGCCGTGATGGCGATGACCGCTGGGATCATCAACAGCACGCCGGGACCACCCGCGATGCACATGATGACGATGATGACGCCCAGCTCAAAGGCGAAATCGTAGGCCAGCGCGAGAACGGAGGAGTAGATGAGGACCTGGCGCGGGAAGTAGACCTTCGTGAGCAGGCCGGAGTTGCCGACAAGGGAGTCCATGCCTCGCTGGATGCCGCTCGACATGAAGTTCCAGGCGATGACGCCCACGCCGATCCACAGCGCGAAGGAGGACAGCCCCGAGTTCACGCCCTTGTCGGCCTCGCCGCGAAAGACGACGCCGAAGATCAGCGCGTAGACGGCGATGGTCGCCAGGGGGTTGATGAAGGACCACAGGCGCCCCAGCGCGGTGCCCTTGAACTCAGAGGAGATCGAACGCTGCGCCATGCGCACCGTCAGGTCGATGACCCGTTTCGTCTCAGACACCGCTTCTCCCATCGTTTCTGTCGTGGTCAGGAAATCTATCTTACTCGGGCGAGCCCGGAGTGAGCGCGAGGTATCGCTGCGTGAACTCTACGATCACGACGCTGGGGTGGTATGCCTCGATGAGAGAGGCGACATCCGTGGGATGCTCCGCGTCGAGGGCGTGGCCGACCTGAATGGTGTATTCGAAGGTCGCGGCCACGTCGGGACCGAGGTTGTTGCCCTGCGAGTCGCGCACGATGAGCGCGGTTCCCGAGCCGAACGGATTGTACGTGAGGGCCGGCTTGTTCTCGAAATCGATGGGGGTGGCCAGGGACACCTCGGGGGCGCCCACCACCTCGGCCATGCGCGCGGAGGCGTCCGCGAGCTCGTCGCGCGAGTCCAGCCGAAGCATGCGCACCGAGCCTGGTTCCTGCGCGTAGGTGGGGATCGCCCACGGGCCGGTGGCGCTCGGCGCGCCCAGGCCCTCGTACTCGTTGGGGGCGTCGGACGTCGACACGCCGGAGGGGGCGAGGGAAGGCAGGCCCGCCAGGGACGGGTTGAGTGCCCCCAGGCACGTCAGGGTCTGGTTCCAGGCCACGTGCGCCGCGTAAGGCGACCAGTGCGGGTTGACGGCCGAGTACAGGGGCGCGTCCGTCGTGGCGCGCGCGTCGACGATGCCCTGGCGCACGTCCACCCACGGGTGGGCGGGTAGCGCGGTACGCATGAGGTCCATGGTGGTGGTGCCGCGCAGCGGGTCGGTCCACTGCGGCAGCTTGTCGGAGTAGACGTCC
>CATWCG010000238.1:0-3655 GCA_958349165.1 uncultured Actinomyces sp.
GTATAACGCTGGGCAGAGGAGTGATTTATCAGACGAATTCAGGGGATAGCGCGTTGACAGATGGTGAGAAAAATACGAGACAACCATCGTCCTATGGGTGGGTGTGGGTTACTCTTAAAGTGAGGGGTTCGTGACGATGTATCTCCCCATCGACCAGCTGTGAAGAAAGTGAGCCGCAGATGAACCACCGTCGACTGTCGGCACTGGCGCTTGTAGCGACCGGTGCCCTTGCCATCACTGCCCTGATGACGCCACCCACGTTCGCGACTGACGCGGACCGGGCCGAGTCCTCCTCGACCAGCGAGGAAGCGTCGGACCAACAGGCCACCGTCATCGTCCGGCTCGACGAGGGCATCGTCGGCCAGGACCGCGCGGCCGCCTATCGGGACGTGAAAGCGCGCATCGCCGAGGCCGTCGCCCAAGCGTCCCCGGGCGCCACCATCGAGGACGTGCGGGACTATCACCACGCCGTCGACGGCTTCGCGATCAAGGCACCCGCATCCACCCTCGCGTCAATCAAGAGCGTTCGCGGCGTCGCGGACGCGTTTGTGGAACGCTATCGCGAGCCGGTCTTTTATCCCGAAATGTCAGTGGCCGCGGACGCGCCAATCGCCGATCCGGCGAAAGAGACGCGCGCCGACCAGGTTGCCGGCTCGGGTCGGGGCCGCGTTATCGAGGTCATCGACGCCAGCTTCGACACCTCGAACGAGGCCTTCGCGGGGAGCGTGGACGCCGCGTCGTTGCGCCTGACGAAGGGGGAGAGCGCCTCTCTCAGCTCCCAGCTGGACGCCGGGCGGGGCGGCGCGTGGGTCAGTGACAAGATTCCCTTCGCCTACGACTACGCCGATGGCGACACGGATCTGTCCCGCGGCTACGACTACGGACCCGAGGACTATACGCTGCACGCGCATGGAACTCGTATGGCGGCGCTCGCGGCAGCGAACGGGGCGACGTATCGTGGTGCAGCCCCTCAGGCTCAGCTCGTCGTCGCGAAGGTCGTCTCCAATGGGGCGTCGGGCGCGCGCGACGCCGACCTGCTGGCAGCCTTGGATGACGCGATGGTCATCAAACCCGACGTCGTGTCCGTGGCCTTCATGGCGGACCGGGATCTCAGTGGCAACGCGTCGGCGTTGTACGAGCAGGTCTTTGAGCGCCTCGCTGACGCGGGCGTGAGCGTCGACGCGCCCGCCGGAGACAGCGGGCGCTCGGAGTGGCGCGCGCACGAGCGTGATCAGGGTGCCGTTGGCGCTCCCGGCTCGTACTCCTCCGTGCTGGCAGTGGCCGCCGTCGGCGTCGTCGCGCGGGACGGTCAGGAGGGCTATAAGCCCCTCGCGGCCTCCTCGTGGGGGCCGACTCCCGACTTGAGGCTCAAGCCTGAGATCGCCGCGCCCGGATGGGATGTGAGGGCTCCTGTCCCCGGCAATGAGGTACGTGACCTAGACGGAACGGGCGAGGCGTCGGCTCAGGTTGCCGGCGTCGCGGCCCTCGTGCGCCAGCGCCTGGCGGCCGATCCGATGGCCGCGGCGATGAGCGAGGCGGAGCGCAGCGCCCTGGTCACCAACTTCCTGATGGGCACCGCCCACCCGATCGTGGATGCCGACGCGAAGGACGGGGCCTACTGGTCCCCGCGCTGGGTCGGTGCCGGCATGGTGGACGCGCTGGCGGCCACGACCTCGTCCGTGTACCCGGCCGTCGTGGGCGCGGCGAACCCGTCGCGGCCGAAGGCCGAGCTGGGCGAGAGCACCAGCGGGTGGACATTCCAGGTGCAGCTGACCAACCTCTCCGACACCGCCCACACCTACACGCTCGGTGGGCAGGCGCTCTCCGAGAGCATCAGTGGCGTCCTGTATACGAGGCATTCGACGAACTGGACGGGTAAGGGAATCGATCTGACCTTCTCCGAGGGCTCGGTGACCGTGCCCGCCGCCTCCAGCGCCACGGTGACCGTCACCGTCAACCCGAAGGCCGAGTTCGCCTCGTTCGCGACCAAGCAGACGCCCAACGGTACGTTCGTTGAAGGCGCGGTGACCTTCACGAGCGCGGACGGACAGCCCGATCTCACCGTTCCCTACCTGGGCTTTTACGGCGCGAGTGCCGACACGCCAATCTTCGACAGCCCCGTGTTGGGTAAGGAAACCATCGGCACATCCGCGATGACCTTCCATGGATTGACTCTTGGGCAGCTGAACCCCTTCGACCCTGAAGAGGATATAGCCATCAGTACGAATGACCGTGACCTGTACATCATCTCCCGGTCGACGGACGAATACGCCAGAACGTATGCCACCCCTGGTACCGTGCTGCTGCGCGACGTCGTCTCGCTGACGTACACCTATACCAACGAGGCCGGGGAGGTCGTGCGCTCCTACAAGTACGGTGGCGCACCCAAGAGCAGGTCCTACTCCAACGGACGCTACTGGGAGGTCACCCGGGCGGAAGACGCGTTCGACAGCGCGCCCTGGTTTGATGGGTACGACGCGAACGGTAACGAGCTGCCGGACGGCCGCTACACGCTCACCATCGAAGGCACCACCGGGGGCGCCTCTCCTGTCACCGAGAAGCTGACCCACGTGATCACACTGGACACGGCCCCGCCCGTCATCTCGAATGTGGCGATTTCGGGCGAGGGGGATGGGCGCACGCTGTCCTTCGACGCAACCGACGCGTCGCCCTTCCCGGGATTCGGGTTCTCGTGGACGCAGGACGGCGAGCCTTTTATGCGCCAGAAGTACTACGGCTGGGGCGAGATCGGGGCCGACGGGCTGCACCACGTCCACTTCGAGGTGCCGCTCTCCCAGATTGCCGAGTCTGCGGGTGGTGACCCCTCGAGCGTCTATCTGCAGGTGTGGGACTGGCCGGTCAATAGGGCAAGCGTGAAGGTGGACCTCAAGGCCATTCCCATGACGAAGCTGTCCGTCTCTCCCGAGGCGGCGACGCTGTCGGTGGGCCAGAGCGTGACGCTGAGCGCCTCCCACGAGCCCGCGGATGCGAGCGTGACCGACGTCGTGTGGTCCTCCTCCAACGAGGCCGTGGCCACGGTCAGCCCGGACGGCGTCGTAACGGCAGTGGGCGCGGGCGAGGCGACGGTGAGTGTCACCGACCCGACGCAGCCTTCGCTCGTGTCCGCGAGCGCCACGATCCGCGTGGAGGCTCCCGCTCCCGCGCCGAAGACGGGTGCGTGGAAGCGAGACGGGCGCGGCTGGTGGTACCGCTACGAGGACGGCTCCTACCCGTCGAGCGAGACCCTTGTCATTGACGGGGCGACCTACCGTTTCGATGCGTCGGGGTATATGCGCACCGGCTGGGTGTTCGATGGTGGGCAGTGGTACTTCCACGCGGCCTCGGGCGCCCAGGCGAGTGGCTGGGTGCTCTCGGGCGTGCACTGGTACTACCTGAATCCGGACGGTGGGGCGATGATGACTGGCTGGGTGCAGGTGGGGTCCACGTGGTACTACCTGAGCCCGTCTGGTGGTGCGATGGCGACGGGGTGGCTGAAGGAGGGCGGCCACTGGTACTACCTGCATCACGGTAGCGGCGCGATGGCGACCGGCTGGGTGCGCATCTACCTGAAGTGGTATCACTTCGCCGAGAATGGCCAGCTGATCGGTTAGTCGGCGACCGAGACGGCTGATCCTCCTCCCGCGCCCCCGGACAC
>CATWCG010000239.1:0-3636 GCA_958349165.1 uncultured Actinomyces sp.
CACACCAAGCAGGCCGACACACCAAGCAGGCCGACCCCGCAGCCCAGCCCCACAGCAAGGCGTGACGGTGCCCGGAGCACCCGTGGAACCGCGCACCACCGCCGGCAATCAGTCAGAATACGCAGCCAGCAGCGTCGCCAGGTGGACGCCCCCGCGGCCCGCGAGCTGGGCTGCCTGGGTGCGGCACGAGAAGCCGTCCGCCAGATACACCGCGTCCGGCTGCGCATCAAGCGTGGGCAGCAGCGAATGCGATGCGACCGCGACTGACAAGTCGTAGTGGCCCGCCTCCATGCCGAAGTTACCGGCCAGGCCGCAGCAGCCTTCGAGTCGGGTCACGCGCGCACCCAGCGACTCGAGCAACGCCTGGTCGGTGTCCCACCCCATGACGGAGTAGTGGTGGCAGTGGGGCTGCGCGACGATCTCGACGCCCTCCAGGCTCGGCAGGTTGCGCGAGGACTCGGGTACGGCCGCCAGCACCTCGGCGAGGGTGTGCGTCGCGCCCGACACGAGCGCCGAGCGCGGATCATCCGGCAAGAGGTCCATCAGGTCGTCGCGCAGCACCGCCGTACATGACGGCTCGACGCCGACGATCGGGATCCCCGACGCCGCGAAAGGCGCGAGCACGCCGAGCAGCGACGCCAAGTGCTTCTTCGCGCCCGTCAGCTGCCCCGTCGTGATCCACGTGAGCCCGCAGCATGCGTCGGGCGCGACGATGGGCGCAAAGCCGTTCGCTTCGAGCACGTCAACGACCGCGCGCGCCCCCGTGCCGTCCAGGGACTGGCTAAACGAGTCCGCCCACACGAGCGCATACGGCCGCCCGCCGGGGTCGCGCGGGCCGCTCAGGATCGGGGATCCCGACATCGACGAGGCAGTGGCCGCCTCGCGCTCGCGGGTGGAGTTGGACGAGGCTGGGGTGCCGCCGCGCTCGCGGGCATCGGTCGCGGCTGCGGAAGTTGCGGCTGAGGGACTCTTGGCTGAGGAACTCGCGGCTGCGCGAGCCGCAGTGTCGGGAGTCGCAGTGCCGGAAATCGCAGTGCCGGAACTCGCGGCTGCGCGAGCCGCAGTGTCGGAACTCGCGGCTGCGCGAGCCGCAGTGTCGGAAGTCGCAGTGCTGGGAGTCGCGGTGAAAGAAGATGCTGCGTCGCCAGCCGGGACAGAACCCGCCAGCAGGTTGCGGCGGCGAGCCCACGCGGTGACGGTGCCCGACTGGAGGGCGGGCATGCCTCGGCGAGGGTCGAGTCCGATGATGCGGAAAGCCAGCGACCGCAGGGGGGCCACTGACATGATGGCGTTAGCGACGGCCGCCAGGCCGGGCACGCGCGCAGTGACGCGGGTGAGGCGCGGCAGCCAGCCGAGCGTGTAATGGCTGAGGGGGCGCATGCGCCCCCGGTAGGTGCGGAAGAGCGCTTCGGAGCGGTAGCGGGCCATGTCGACGCCGGCGGGACAGTCGGCGGAGCAGGCCTTGCAGGCCAGGCACAGGTCGAGGGCCTCGAGGACTTCGGGGGAGTTGATGGCCTGAACGAGCTGCGAGTTCGCGGCCTCCTGGAGGATGCGGGCGCGCCCTCGGGTCACGTCCTTCTCGTCGCGTGTGGCCAGGTAGGACGGGCACATGAACGTGCCGGGCACTCCGGCGCGGCACTTGCCCACGCCCGTGCAGCGGTGGACGGCCGCCGTGAAGTCGCCGCCGTCGTGGGTGAACGCGAAGCCGCCGTCGGCGGGCATGGGGTGTGCGGCGACGCGGCGCAGGTTCGCATCGAGGGGGTCAACGCCGGGCTGGAGCTCGAGCGCGCCGCCGGCAGGGGCGCCGCTCGCGCCGCCGGTAACGCCAGATGCGGCGGATCGCGGTGCACTGAGGCGTGCGAGGCCGTCGGCAGGGTCAACGCTGGGCTGGAGCTCGAGCGCGCCGTCGGCGGGCATGGGGTGTGCGGCGACGCGGCGCAGGTTCGCATCGAGGGGGTCAACGCCGGGCTGGAGCTCGAGCGCGCCGCCGGCAGGGGCGCCGCTCGCGCCGCCGGTAACGCCAGATGCGGCGGATCGCGGTGCTCTGAGACGTGCGAGGCCGTCGGCAGGGTCAACGCCGGGCTGCGGCTCGAGCGCACCGTCGGCAGGCGCGCCGTCGGCAGGGGCGCCGCTCGCGCCGCTCGCACTGCTCGCGCCGTCGGCAGGAAAGAGGTCGGAACGACTGGTGCGCGCGTCGTCACGATCGCTGAAGGCAGAGTTAGGCATGCCGTGTGCCGCCAGCCCACCGGCACCCCCACTGCGCGCCGCGAGAGCCCGCGCCCGAGCGCGGGAGGCGGCCTCGGCCTCGTCCATGGGGGCGGCGAGCACCCCGGGGTTGAGGAGGTTACCGGGGTCGAAGACGTGCTTGATGCGGGCAAACAGGTCGAGCATCTCGGGGGAGTACATGAAGCGCAGGAGTTCGCCGCGGGCGCGCCCGTCGCCGTGTTCGCCGGAGACGGAGCCGCCGTGGGCCGCGCAGATGCGGGCCGCGGACTGGAGGAACGCGCGCGAGTGAGCGACGCCTTCGGGGGTTTCGAGCGGCATGGCGAGGCGCACGTGTACGCAGCCGTCGCCGAAGTGCCCGTACAGGAGGCCGTCGATGTCGAACTCCTCCATGAGGGCGGTGAAGTCGCGCAGGTACGCGCCGAGGTTCTCGGGTGGGACGGCCGCGTCCTCGAAGCCGGGCCAGGCTTGCTGGTCGCCGCCGCCCGCGCCGTCCGGCGGGGTGCGCCCGCCCAGGCCCGCACCGTCGGCGCGGATCCTCCACAGGGCCGAGGCCTGGGCCCCGGGCGGGTACACGACCGTGTCGACGGCGGCGGAGGCGGCGCACAGGGCGCGTGCGCGTTCCAGGGAGGCGGTGACGTCTTCGCCGGGGGCTCCGACTTCGACGAGGAGCCAGCCTTCGCCCTCGGGCAGGGCGGGGACGGCGCCGGGGCCCTTGTGGGCGCGCACGACGTCGACGAGGCGCCGGTCCATGCCTTCCACCGCGAGGGGCGAGTGGGCGAGCAGCGCGGGCACGTCGTCGGCGGCCTCGATCATGGAGCGGTAGCCGAGGGCGGCGAGCACGGGCGCGTCGGGCAGGGGCACGAGGCGCACGGTGACGGACAGGATGAGGACGAGGGTGCCCTCGGTGCCGGTGAGCATGGCGGCGAGGTTGCGCCCGCCCTCGGGGGTGAGGTGTTCGAGGGAGTAGCCGGAGACTTGGCGCTTGAAGCGGCCGAGCTGCGTGCGGATGGGGGCCAGGTTGGAGTCGATGAGCGCGGCCAGCCCGGGCACGTCGCGAAGCGCCGAATCGTGCGAGGTCGTGGCCGTGAAGCGGCGCCCGCGCCCGTCGACGCAGTCGAGGGCGACGATGTTGTCGGAGGTGCGCCCCCAGGCGGTCGCGTGCGGGCCGCAGGCGTTGTTGGCGACCATGCCGGCGATCGTCGCGCGGTTCTGGGAGGAGGGGTCGGGGCCGAAACGCAGGCCGTGCTTGGCTGCCGCGGCCTGGAGGGTGGAGCCGACGCAGCCGGGTTCGACGGTGGCGGTGCGGGCCTCGGGGTCGATGGAGAGGACGCGGTTCATGTGCCGCGAGAAATCGAGGACGAGGCCGGGGCCGATCGCGTTGGACGCGCACGAGGTGCCGCCGCCTCGGGC
>CATWCG010000240.1:0-3605 GCA_958349165.1 uncultured Actinomyces sp.
TGTCCGGCTCCTTCTCGCCGCCCAGGCCCGACAGGTGCGCGAAGGCGGAGTGCGCGCGGAAACGGTAGTCGCAGTCGTTGGAGCGGACCTTGTAGGGGCCTGCGGGTACGATGAGGCGCTCGCCCGGGAAGGGGGCGCCGGCCTTGAGAGTGCGGTCGTGCAGGAAGTCGGCGACGCGCTCGCGCGCAGGTAGTTCGGAGGGGCGAGGCCCCCATCCGGTGCCGATGAAATCGCGGAATGCGGAGGACTGGGGCTGACGGGAGCGGTTTTCGCCGCGATCGGCCATGGACTGGGAGGCTTCTTCACTCATGGTCACTATTCTACGGCCGGTTGGTCCTCCTCGGCTTCCGGATGGTCATGACAAACCCTGGCCTCGTTTCCCTGTGGCGTGCGCTGCGCCGGGGACGAGGCCGGGGCCGTGTCGGGTGGAAGAGGCTCAGTCCTGGAGGGTGAGCTCTCCCGCGATGGACAGGTCCATCCAACGCTTGAAGTCCGCGCCGCGCTTGCCCTGCGAGAGCAGGAACACGGTCTTGGCGTAGAGGGCCTCGAGCGTCATGTCGTGCGCGCCGATCGCGCCCAGCTGGGCGAGGGCGTTGCCGGCCTCGTAGTGGCCGAGCATGACTTCTGCCTGGTAGCACTGGGAGGCGACGATGATCGGCACGTCGGCCCGGGCGAGCTCCTCCAGGACCGCGACCAGGCCGGGCTCGGAGGCGGGGATGTTGCCCACGCCGAAGGTGCGCAGGATGAGGGCGTCCGGGTGGGGCGTCGTCATCGCGCGCAGCCGCGCGGCGCTCATGCCGGGGACCACGTCGATGACGGCGACGTCCTGGCGCGTGTAGGGGCTTGGATCCTGCCACCCGGTGCCCGCGCTCGGCGCGCCGTACCAGCGCCACGGGGCACCCGTGCGCGCCATGGGGGACACGGAGGGGGACTCGAAGCCGCGGAAGGCCCACGACGAGGTCTTGGTGGCGCGGTTGCCGGCCAGGAGCTTGTGCCCGAAGAAGAGCATGACGCCTTGAGCGTGCGGTGAAATCGCGGCGCGCAGCGCTCCGGTGACGTTCGCCGACGCGTCCGAACCGACGACGCCGAGCGGGTACTGGGAGCCGGTCAGGACGACCGGCTTGCCCAGGTCCGCCAGCGCGTAGGACAGGGCGGCGGCCGAGTAGGCCATCGTGTCCGTGCCATGCAGGACTAAGAAGGCGTCGGCCTGGCCCGCGTGCGCGTTGATGTCGTCGACGATGGCCTGCCAGTCCTCGGGGGTGGCCTCCGAGGAGTCGATGAGCGGGTCGAGCGTGGACATCGTGATGTTCGAGGCCAGCTCGATGCCGTCGAGCTGGGAGCCGAACCAACCCTGTAGGTCAGCGCCGGGACGCAGGCCGTCGGGGGAGTCGACCATGCCGATGGTTCCACCGGCATACGTGACGTGAAGACGCACGGTGAGTCCTTTCTCAGTCGCCCGACACCAGGGTCTCGTCGCCCTGGAGCGAGGCGGCGGCCTCGTCGGTCAGGCTGCCGACGCGCCCGCGCACGTAGTACCAGCCCGCGACCATGAGGACAACGACCACGCCGAAGAGCGCCAGGGTCCAACGGCCCGACTCGGAGGTGACGTTGGAGCCGACGACCACCGCGAAGAACAGCAGCGCCAGGTAGTTGGTGTAGGGGGCACCGGGCATGCGGAACTCGGGGCGCTTCTCCTCGCCGCGCTTAACCTTTCGCAGGAATGCCAGGTGCGAGATGAGGATCATCGCCCACGTGCCGGCGATACCGATGCCCGCCAGGTCCATGACGATGTTGAAGGCGTTCTCGGGCACGAAGGCGTTGAGCACGACACCCAGCAGGCCGAGCGACGCGGTGATGATGATGCCGCCGTAGGGCACGTGGTGCTTGTTGAGGCGGGATGCGAAACGCGGGCCCTCGCCCACGAGCGCCATCGAACGCAGCGTGCGACCGGTCGCGTACAGGCCCGCATTGAGGGAGGACAGCGCCGCGGTCAGGACGACGACCTGCATGATGTCGCCCGCGTGGGGAACGCCGATGCCGGAGAAGAACGTCGTGAAGGGGGACTCGTTCGACGAGTAGGCGTTGTAGGGCAGCGCCAGGGCGAAGAGGACGACGGAGCCGACGTAGAAGAAGAAGATGCGGATGACCATCGAGTTGATGGCCTTGGGCAGGATCGTGGCAGCATCCTTGGCCTCGCCGGCCGCGACGCCCACCATCTCGGTGCCGCCGAAGGCGAAGACGACGCCCAACGTCAGGGCAAAGACGGGGGCCAGGCCCTCGGGGAACCAGCCGCCGGACTCGGAGATGTTGTGGACACCCGCGGAGTACTCACCGACGTGCGCCTGCGTGATGATCGCCCAAATGGCAACAGCCATGAAGATGAGGATCGTGGCGACCTTGATCATCGCGAACCAGAATTCGGCCTCGCCGAAGGCCTTGACGCTCAGCATGTTCAGGACGAACACGAGGGCCAGCGCGATGAGGGCAATCGCCCACTGCGGGATGCCCTGGAACATCTTCCAGTAGTGCATGTAAAGGGCCACGGCGGTGATGTCAGCCATGACGGTGACGGCCCAGTCCAGGAAGAAGAACCAGCCGGTGACGAACGCGCCCTTCTCGCCCAGGAACTCGCGGGCGTAGGACACGAACGCGCCCGAGGAGGGGCGACGCACCGCGAGCTCTCCGAGGGCGCGGACCATCAGGAACGCGAAGACGCCACACACCGCGTAGGCGAAGGCCAGCGCGGGCCCGCCCTGCGCCAGGCGGCCCCCGGCGCCCAGGAACAGGCCGGTGCCGATCGAACCGCCGATGGCGATCATCTGGATATGTCGGTTTTTCAGAGCCTTGTTGTACCCGGCGTCTCCCGCGTCGGTCGCGGTGGACACCTGGGTCTGATCCTTGTCAGACACGCGTGTACTCCAATCGGTGTTGAGGGAGGCCAAACGGCCGTTCTCAGTCAGTTTCCTACAGTGATTGGCGCCTCGCCGGAGGGGGACGGATTCTCAAAAACTGCCTGTGGTCAGCGAAATAACGTGCGCGTGGTCGTGGGTGCGCGCTGCAAATTCAAGGGATTGTGCCAAGGGCGGGCGCGCTCGCGGATCAAGCCTGCACGAAGCGGTGGTGTGATCTGATTAATGCGGTAATCTCAGATGGTGAAGCGAATAGATCCCCATACTCATAGCGCGTACTCGGATGGAACCGACACTCCCGCGCAGCTCCTCGCTATCGCCGCGCAGGCCGGGCTCGACGCTATCGCGCTGACCGACCACGACACGACGGCCGGGTGGGACGAGGCCGTCACCGCCGTTGCGTCTACCGGCGTCAGCCTCATCCGGGGTGCCGAAATGTCGTGCTCCGCCTCGGGTATTACCGTGCACCTGCTGGCCTACCTTTTCGACCCGGCCAGCCCCTGCCTCGTCGAGGATTTCCGTCGGACCCGCGAGGACCGTGAAACCCGGGCCCAGCGCATGGTCGCGAACCTTGCGGCCGACTATCCGATCACCTGGGAGGACGTGGTCGCCTTCGCGCCCGAGGGTGGACCCGTGGGGCGCCCGCACATCGCCGACGCGCTCGTCGCCGCTGGTGCTTTCCCCGACCGCAGCGCC
>CATWCG010000241.1:0-3595 GCA_958349165.1 uncultured Actinomyces sp.
TGTAGGTCGACACCCACGAGTCGTACTGCCACTGGGCGGCCGGCCACTTCTTGCGCGACTCGTACGCCTCCTCAATGGTTTCGCGCACGTAGGTGACGGGGCGCCCCCACACGCGGGTGAGGATCTGCGTGATCTCCTCAAGGGTCAGGGCTTCGGGGCCGGTCACGTCGAGGGGCTGATTCTCGTAGCGCCCCGGATCGGCCAGGATCCCCGCGGCCACGGCCCCCGCGTCCTCGCGCGCGACCACGCCGACTCGCCCGTCGCCCGCAGGCCCGAGGATGCGGCCCTCCTCGTCGGGCAGCTCCACGAAAAAGTCCGCGTAGAAGTTGTCGCGCAAGAACGTGTACGTCATGCCCGATGCCTTGATGCGCTCCTCCGTGTGGAAGTGCGTGCGCGCCAGCGTGAACGTCGCGTCGGGCGCCGCGTTCATGAACGACAAGTACACGATGTGGCGCACCCCGGAGGCGGCTGCTGCGTCGACGAACGCGAGGTGCTTGTCCGGCGGTCCTCGCTCTCGGGCGCGGACACCATGAAGAGAATGTCGACGCCGCTGAGCGCCTCGCGCGATGCCGGGGTGTCCTCGTACGAGCACTGGACGGCGTGCGCGCCGGGCAGCTTGGGCGCGCGCGACGGCGTGTTCGCGAGCAGGCGCAGCGGCAGGCCGCGCTCGGAGAGGAGCCGGGCGACCACGCCGCCGACGTTCCCGGACGCGCCGGTGACCGCCAGGGACGGGAGGGACGAGGCCTGGGCCGGTTCGTTCGTCTGGGTGCAGGGAGTGGGGGTCTTCGTCATGTGTCCAGTGTGCCCTGCCAGTGTTGTCTATGCGAACGCCACACGCGCTTTGAGTCGCGAGCGTACCGGGATTGTCAGGGGCGAGCGCCGGGTTCGGGGCGGCCCCTGGATGCGGGGAGGCGGCCCGGTCGCACCGCGTTCGCTGGCGCGCGCCTTCCTACAAAAGTCGCATGCAATTCCCCTTGGTCAGTTTTCGATGTGCCCAGAAAACGTTGGAATTGCAACGGTCAGATTTCAAAGTTTGAATAATGTGTTGGGGAATTGCATGCGACATTTGTGGGGAACCATGCGGGTGTGCAGGTGTGTGGGTGTGTGGTGTGTCGAGGCCGGCGCGGGGCCTGCAGGGCCTGGCCGGGCTTCGAGATCGATCACTCCGAGCCGAAGGCTCGCGTGTGGCGATCTCGCGGGCGGGCAGGCCCCGCGCGGGCCTCAGGCGTAGGAGAAGCGGGCAGGCCTCGCGGCGGCCGATAAAGCCGACTCCGCGGCGGCTGATAAAGCCGGCCCCGCGGCCGACGCGGGGCCCGCGCAGGGAGCTGCTACACCCCGTAGCGCCGGGAGAAGTCGTGCTCGAACTGTTCGAGGGAGACGCCTCGCGTCTCGGGCACGATGAACAGGTAGAAGCACAGGGCCACGACGTTGATGACGCCGAACGTCAGGTAGGTCCAGGTCGCCCCCAGGTGGCCGATCATGATGGGGAAGAGCCACGTGACGATGGCGTTCATGATCCAGCCGCAGCCCACGGCGAAGCCCTGGGCGACGCCGCGGATGCGCGCGGGGAAGATCTCGGAAACCAGCACCCAGTTGACGGTGCCGGACTGCTTGGCGAACACGAACAGGGATACGAGGACGAGGACCAGCCACGGCAAATAAGAAGGAATGTCGGGCGAAATGCTCCCGTCGGCCAACGTGTAGGGGCCGATGCCGAGCCCGAAGACGAGGGCGAGGGCGAACAGGGACACGGTGACGCCCGTCTCCTGGTAGATGCCGACGTGGCGTCGAGCAAGCCGGGACACGAGATACAGGCCGAAGGCGGCACCCACGCACGCGACGGCCCCCGTGATGACGTTGAGGGTGATCGAATCGGCGGAGCTGAAGCCGGCGGCCGCCAGGATCTTCGGCAGGTAGTACATGGCGGTGTTGATGCCCGTCAGCTGGTCGAAACACGCCAGGCCGATGCCGATGAACAGGAGCCTCCGGGTCCACGCGACCGACGCGGTGCGCCGCAGCGTCCAATGACCCTGGCTGGCCTCGGCGGCGTGCAGTGCGACGATCTCGCTGATCTCGGCGGCCACGTCGTCGCGGTGGGGGTCACGGATGCGCTTGAGGGCGCCCACGGCCTCGTAATAACGAGCCTTCGACGCGTACCAGCGGCCCGACTCGGGCATGAGACGCATCCCGACCCACAGGAGCACAGCGGGGATCGTGGCGAGCACCAGCATCCACCGCCACGCCGACCCGTCGCCCGCGGTGACGACGGCGGTCGCGACGCGGGAGGCCTCGTCCCACGAGTACCACTGCCCGGGCGTGAGCGTACCCGACGGGTCGGCGCTCACGAGGACGCGCGGCCCGCCATGCGCGTGGGAGAGCGCCGCGTTCATCGAGTAGGCGAGGAGCTGGCCGAACACGATCATGAACTGATCGAGCGCCACCAGGGCGCCGCGCATGCGCGTGGGCGCGGACTCCGACAGGTAGATCGGCACGGTCGCCGAGGCGCCACCGACCGCCAGGCCGAGAACGAAACGGAACAGGTACAGCACCCAGATGTTCGGCGCGACGGTGCATCCGATCGTGCCGACGATGAACACGACGGCGAGCAGCAGGATGTTGTGCCGCCGCCCGTTGCGGTCCGACAGGCGCCCGGCACCGATCGCCCCGATCGCGGCGCCGATGGCGAGGACGCCGCCGACCAGGCCCTCCTCGAACTCGTTGATCCCGAGCCCGCCGGCCACGCTCGGCATGTACATGTACGGCAGGGCGCCCGCGATGACGCCCGTGTCGTAGCCGAACAGCAGGGAGCCGAAAGTCGCGATGGCGGCCAGGAGCTTCACGGAGCGCGCCGGGCCCGAGGCCGGGGTCTCCTCCGTGAGTGTGCGCAATTCTTGGTCGGTGGGGGCGCCGATGGCCCCAGGTCGGGTGCTCATGGGTTCCATTGTGCGACAGTGAGCGCCGTTGCGCCCGAGTGTTCGGCATTCAGGATTATCCCAGGAAAGTCATAAGGGACGAATGAGGCGTTCATAGGTTGTTCATAGGGTCGCGTGGGGAAATAGGTGCATCGACAAAAGGAGACACCAATGACCGCCCTGATTCTGATTGCCATTGACCTGGTCGCCATGGCCGCTCTCGTGTTCGGCCTGTACTTCCCACGGCACCGCCGCGCTGACCTGGTCGCAGCCTTCCTCGGTGTGAATGTCGGCGTCCTCGCCGTCACGATCATCCTCGCGAACTCGACCGTGAGCGCGGGCCTGGGCCTGGGTCTCTTCGGTGTTCTCTCGATCATCCGCCTGAGGTCCGATCAGATCTCGCAGACGGAGATTGCCTACTACTTCGCGTCGCTGGCCCTCGGCCTCCTGACGGGCATGTCGTCGGCGGTGACCCCGCTCCTGGGCGGCCTGATCGCCCTGATCCTCGTGGCCCTCGCCTTCGGCGACTCGAAGCTGATTTTCGGCCGCTACACGTCGCAGACCGTCCAGCTGGACCGCGCGATCGCGGACCCCGACGAGCTGAAGGCGGCCCTCGAGCAGCGCCTCGGCGCGTCCGTCGCCTCGGTCAGCGTCGTCAAGCTCGACCTCGTGAACGACCTGAC
>CATWCG010000242.1:0-3576 GCA_958349165.1 uncultured Actinomyces sp.
GGGGATCAGTCCTCCTCGGCGGTGCGTACCGGCGTCATCACGGGCGTCGCGCTGCCAGGCATGACCCCGCGCGCGGACCAGGTCACCAACAGGGACGAGGCCACCCAGGCCTCGCCGGTGAGGCGCTCCCTCAAGGAACGCATGGCGAGCGCGCACCACAGCTTCGCGGACCCGATGCTCACCGCCGCGACGACCGGGAATCCGCTCACGCAGACGAACGTGTCGCTGGGCGGGATGACGACGACGGACACCGCCTTCCAGGTCGCGGCCGACGGCGAGATCACCAGCGCCGAGGCCGCCGTCCCGATCGCGGCCGCCATCGAGGTGAGTGAGCCGGCTGGCGTCATCGACCTGGACGAGGCCAGGGCTCATCACCTGTTCCTCGTGTCGGAGGCGGTGGACCCGGCTGAGCTGGAGGCCCTCGCGATCTCCATGTGGGACGAGGCCGGCTGGATCGCCCCGGGGCGCCTGCGCCTGTCCTCGGAGGCTGAACTCGTGGGCCCGTGGTCGCTGGATCAGCCGACCCGCGCCGCCCTCGGAACACCGTCGACGCTGACCAACGCGTGGATCCTGCGCTGCCCGGTGGCTCGCGCCAAGCAGCAGGCCAACGCGGTGATGGGGGAGTGGGCGAAGGCCTTCCCCGAGGGTATGCCCATCGGGTTGGAGTACCGCGTGCTCGAGGCCCTGCACCGCATGGCGCGCCGACTGGCGGGCGGCATGCGCATCGCGGGTAGCGGCTACGTGATGGTTCCCGACGCGGACTCGGCGGTCAACTTGACGGTGTATTCGCCGCGCTGGATCAACCCCGAGGACCTGCTGCAGGCCATGCGTGAACGAGCCGGTTTTGAGCAGATGAAGGACGCGCGCGACATCGTTCCCGAGGCCCCGAAGGCCCCGGCGCTGAGCCCCGCGCAGGCCGCCCACATCGAGAAGCTGAAGGCCGAGCTGGGGCCGGTCCGCAAGGATATCGCCTCGAAGATCGCCAAGGCCCGCGAGGAGCTCGAAGCCCAGCGCGATAAGCCGCAGGTCGTTGACGGTTACGCGCTGATGAGCCCGATCGGCAACCGTTCAGACATGATGATCGAGGTCCACGCGGTTCCCTCCCCCCCGCGCGTGCTGCGTTGGGAGCCGTGGACGGCCGGAGCCATCATCGAGTACCAGGTGCGGTGGCTGCCCGGGACGGCGCCGACCCCCGGAGTGGGCACGATGAGCCGCACCGCGCGCCTCGAGCGCCTGCGCTCCACGCAGGACGTGGAGAAGGCGGCCGGAATGATCGCGACCCTCGTGGGCGGCAACGTCATCGACGAGGACGGCTTCCTCGTCGGCCTGGAGGAGATTTCTCCGGAGGACGAGGCGGCACAGTAGCCACCTCTGGACGCCGAGTAGCTCGCCCGCTAGTGTGTTTGTGTTTGCACTCCGATACGAACGAAAGGGCACATCATGAAGCTCTCCGCACGCAACCAGCTCCCCGGCACGGTCGTCGAGGTCGTCGAAGGCTCCGTGAACGGCATCGTCAAGATCGAGGTCGCCCCCGGCCTGGTCATCTCCTCGTCGATCACGAACGCAGCCATCGAGGAGCTCGGCCTGAAGGCAGGCTCGAAGGCCGTCGCCGTCATCAAGGCCTCCAACGTCATCGTCGGCGTCGAGGACTGATCCGCTCATACGTGAAGGGGCGGCCTCGCAGGTGTTCCTGCGGGGCCGCCCCTTGTGTCTGCGGCGCGTTGTGTGTGCGCGGCGCTCAATCCCGCGGCGCCACGGCGCGCGGCGTATGCACCGACGGGACGCTCGCGGTGCGCTGCCCGCGCGCTACTGCCCGCGCTTGACGGACTCCAGCAGCATGACGGCGACGTCACGCACCTCCGGGAGCTTCCCGCTCGGCGAGGCCGTGGGGCCCTCGGCGCTCGAGGAACCCCGGGAGGTGGTGTCGGAGGAGACGAAGCCGGCGGATGTGCCCGAGGCGGAGCCGAGCATCTGGGAGCAGAAGGGGCAGGCCGTCGCGACGATGTCCGCGCCCGTGGACGCGGCCTCGACGATGCGGGCGTCCGCGATGCGGGTCCCGCGCGTCTCCTCGAACCAGGCGTGCGCGCCACCCGCGCCGCAGCACATCGCGCGGTCGCGGTTGCGCGGCATTTCGACGAGCTCCACGTTCGGCAGGGAGGCCACGAGCTCGCGAGGAGGCTCGTAGACGCGGTTGTGGCGGCCCAGGAAGCACGCGTCGTGGTAGGTGACCTTCAGGGGAACACCCGCCGTGGAAACACCGTCCGCGGAGGCGGCCCCGGCCTCGTCCGTGGTGTCCTCGCCCGTGGAGGCAGCCGAAGCAGCGGAAGCCGAAGCAGCGGAAGCCGATGCGGGCAGAGCGGTGGGGGCCACCGGCGTGAGCAGGCCGTCGCGCACCAGGCGGTTGAGGAGCTGCGTGTGGTGGACGACGTCGAAGTGTCCGCCCAGCTCGGGGTATTCGCCGGCGATCGTGTTGAAGCAGTGCGCGCAGGAGACGACGATCTTCTGGGGCTTGGCTTCCTTGAGCGTGTCGATGGCCTGGGCGGCCAGCATCTGGAAGAGGGCCTCGTTGCCGGCGCGGCGGGCGGGGTCGCCCGTGCAGGACTCGCCCGATCCGAGGACCGCGAAGGACACGCCCGCCGTGTGCAGCAGCTCGGCGACGGCGGCGCTGGTCTTCTTCGCCGTGTCGTCGTAGGCGCCCGCGCAGCCCACCCAGAACAGGTAGTCGACCTGCGAGGCGTCCTCGATGTCCTCGCCGACGACGGGGATGTCGAAGTCCAGCTTCTTCGCCCAGTCCATGCGCTTGCGGGCGGCCTGGTTGTAGGGGTTCGCCTTGGATTCCATGCCGCGGAACGCGCGGCCCAGCTCGCGGGGGAACGCGCCCTCCATGAGGACCTGGTGGCGGCGCAGGTCGAGGATGTGGTCGATGTGCTCGATGTCGACGGGGCACTGCTCGACGCAGGCACCACAGTTTGTGCAGTCCCATAGGACCTCTTCGGAGACGACCTCGGGGACCAGGGGAGCAGTGACCGCGGAAACGCCCTCGGGGCCGGTCGCGCCCGACAGGGACAGGGCGGAGACGAGATCAAAGGAGTGCGGCGAGGCCGGCACGCCCTTGTCAAGCAGTACCTCGCCGTCCTCGATTTTCTGGGGGCCTTCCTCCTGCTCGACGATCTGCACGTTGGAGGCAGATTCCATGTGGTCGCGCAGGCCCATGATGAGCAGCTTGGGGGAGAGTGGCTTCTGGGTGTTCCATGCGGGGCACAGCTCCTGGCAGCGGCCGCACTCGGTGCACGAGTACAGGTCTAGGCGCGCCTTCCACGAGAAGTCGTCGATCGTGCCCACGCCGAGGACCGTATCCTCGGGGAGATCATCGAAGTCGTCCTCGCTGGTGACGGGCTTGCCATCAATGAGCATGTGGTCAGCCGGTCCCAGGGACTTCGTACCGTCGGCGTTGCGGCGCGTGTACAGGTTGAGGATCGCGACGAAGCGGTGCCACGCGACGCCCATGCCGGTCTGAATGCCGACGACCGTCAGCCAGGTCATGGAGGTGATGACCTTGAGCGCGCTGACCAGGAC
>CATWCG010000243.1:0-3562 GCA_958349165.1 uncultured Actinomyces sp.
CCTCCCACGCGCGGCGCACCTGCGCGATCGCGTCCGGGGCCGCGGATTCGAGCGTCAGCGCCCGCCCGAGGCCCACCATCTGGCGGCGCTCACCCAACCACGCCGCGCCACCCGACGGCGGAAGCAGGGACGTCAGTGAGCAAGTAGACCCCGGGTGCTCGGGGGGTAGGACCAACGCCCGAAAAACAAGGCGCGAGCAACCAAAGTCTTCATGCATGGGTCCAATGGTAGGAGCAGGGGCGGCGGCGCGCGAAAAGACGTGGGAGGATTAACGCATGACAGAAGCCCCACGCGCCGACCTCACCAAGGTCCCCGAAGAGATTGCAACGATGTTCGACTCCGTCGCCACGCGTTACGACATGATGGACACGCTGATGACGGGCGGTTTGAACCATGTCTGGATGACCGCGCTGCGCAAGGCAGTCGCCCCCCACCCCGGCGAACGCATCCTCGACCTGGCCGCCGGCACCGGCGCGTCGGCCGCCTCCCTGGCCAAGGGCGGCGCCGAAGTCGTCGCCTGCGACCTGTCGGAGGGCATGATCGAGGTCGGACGCGAACGCCACCCCGAGCTCGAATTCGTCCACGGCAACGCCATGGACCTCGACTTCGAAGACGGCTCCTTCGACGCGGTCACCATCTCCTGGGGCCTGCGCAACATCCCCGATCCCGCGCTCGCGCTGCGCGAAATGGCGCGCGTCGTGCGCCCCCGCGGGCGCCTCGTCATCCTGGAGTTCTCCACCCCGCCCTCGCGCGCGTTCCGCAGCCTGTACAACGTCTACCAGAAGACGGTCATGCCGACGATGGCGCGCCTGGCCTCCACGAACGACGGGGCCTACGACTATCTCGTCGAGTCGATCCGCCAGTGGCCCGCGCAGGAGGACATCGCGCGCATGGTGGCCGCCAACGGCTGGAGCGAGGTCGAATACCGCAACCTGACCGGCGGTATCGCCTGCATGCACCGCGCCGTCAAGCCGCTCCCGTAGTCTGACTAACGACGAGGCCGGGGCCCCTCCTGTGGGGTCCTGGCCTTTGTCGTGTGCAGGTAAGGCGGGTTCTGCGAGTGCGCTCGCGAGAACGAACCCCGGCGGACATTTACGATAGGGAAACGTTGCGCAAATGGGGGTGGGGGGCGTGGCCCGCCCCGGCCTCGTTGCCCCAAAAGACGCCAAAAAGTGCGCTCGGTCGCCGAGGTGAGGGTGACCTAGCTACGCTGGCACGCGGAATGAGGTGATGTGCACACCTCATCCGCCTTGCACACTCGCGCGGATGCACCCGCGCGCCCACACAACGGAGGAACGCCGTGGCATCCACCATGCCTAGCGACATGAGCGCTGACGTCGTCGTCATCGGCGCAGGCCCGGGCGGGTCCTCCACCGCCTACCACCTGGCCAGAGCCGGCCTCGACGTCATCCTCCTCGAGAAAAGCCCCTTCCCGCGCGACAAAATCTGCGGCGACGGGCTCACCCCGGCCGCCGTCCACGAACTCATCGCGATGGGCGTGGACACCACCGGCTGGATGCGAAACCGCGGCCTCACCGTCATCGGCGGCGGCCACACCGTCCACATGGACTGGCCCGACCAAAAATCCCTGCCCGGCTACGGCATGACACGAGCCCGCGTGGACCTCGACCACGCGCTCGCGCGCCGCGCCGTCGAAGCCGGAGTACGCCTCTACGAGGGCGTCACAGTCACCGGAGCAATCCAGGACGGCTCCGGCCGCGTCATCGGCGTCACCGCCAAGAGCGGTCGCGGCAAGGACGCTACCACCACCACGGTGCGCGCCTCCATCACCGTCGACGCCGGGGGAGTGGCCGCCCGACTGGCCACCGGCCTCGGCCTCGAAAAGAAGATGAACCGCCCCATGGGCGTCGCCGCACGCGCATACTTCGCGAGCCCCCGCGGCGACGAAGAATGGATGGAATCCCACCTCGAACTGTGGAGCGGCACCCCCGGCGCATCCGACCTGCTGCCCGGCTACGGCTGGATCTTCCCCATGGGCAACGGCGTCGTCAACGTCGGCCTCGGCTCCGTCGCCTCGCGCGCCGGCGCCACCAACCTGCCCTACCGCGAAGTCTTCAAGGCCTGGACCGCGAACCTGCCCGAAGAATGGGGCTTCACCCCCGACAACCAAATCGGCCAGCTTCGCTCCGCCGCCCTGCCCATGAGCTTCAACCGCAAGCCCCACTACACCCAGGGCCTCGTCCTCGTCGGCGACGCCGGCGGCATGGTCTCCCCCTACAACGGCGAAGGCATCGCCCCCGCCATGAAGGCCGGACGCTACGCCGCCTCCTGCATCGCCCAGGCCCTGGCCCGCTCCCACCGCGCCGGCATCGACCGCGCCATGAGCGAATACCCCCACATGCTTCGCGACGAATACGGCGGCTACTACCAGCTCGGCCGCATCTTCGTCGCGCTCATCGAAAACCCGACGATCATGCGCACCTGCACGAACGTCGGGCTGCCCATCCCGCGCCTCATGACGCTCGTCCACAAACTTCTGTCGGACGGGTACGAGAGGGCCGGAGGGGACTTCGACGACCAACTCATCACCATGCTGACCAAGGTGGTGCGCCCCGCATGACCACCACCACCCATCACCGGGAGGAACGATGACGAATCCCTACGTGCCGCTGCTCATCATGTCGGCAGCCGCCCTCGTACTGGCTTTCGGAGGCCTGGTCGCCTCCGCGATCCTGGGCCCCACCAAGAAGTCCACAACCAAGGCCGACAACTACGAGTGCGGCATCCAACCGACCAGCGCTCACCTCACCGAGGGCCGCTTCCCGGTGCGCTACTACCTGGTCGCCATGACCTTCATCATCTTCGACATTGAAGTTGTGTTCATGTACCCGTGGGCCGTCAGCTTCAACCAGCTCGGCCTCTTCGGCCTGATCGTCATGATGAGCTTCCTGGTCACCCTCTGCGTCCCCTACGCCTACGAATGGCGACGCGGCGGCCTGGATTACTGAGATATAAGTAAGGAACAGACAAGTGGGACTTGAAGAATCCTTGCCCGCGGGCATCGCGCTGACCAGCGTCGAAAAAGTCCTCGGGCTCGCACGCAAGTACAGCCAGTGGCCCGTCACCATGGGCCTGGCGTGCTGCGCCATCGAGATGATGGCCACCGGTACCCCCCGATTCGACATGGCGCGCTTCGGCCTCGAGGTCTTCCGCGCCTCGCCGCGTCACTCCGACATGATGATCGTGTCGGGTCGCGTGTCGCACAAGATGGCCCCCGTCATCCGCCGCGTCTACGACTCGATGCCCGAACCCAAGTGGGTCATCTCCATGGGTGCATGCGCGTCCTCCGGCGGCGTCTTCAACAACTACGCCGTCGTCCAGGGCTGCGACCACATCGTCCCCGTCGACGTCTACCTGCCCGGATGCCCTCCCCGCCCCGAGGCCCTCATCCACGCGGTCCTCGTCCTGCGTGAGCAGATCGGCAAGGAACCCCTCGGCGTGCACCGCCGCGAGATCGCGCGCCGCGCCGAGCAGGCCGCCCTCGAGGCGACCCCCACCCACCAGATGAAGGGACTCCTCGAATGAGTGACGTGTCCATCCC
>CATWCG010000244.1:0-3550 GCA_958349165.1 uncultured Actinomyces sp.
TCACCAGGGAATTACGTGCGAAATTGAGAACGAGGCCGGGGACAGTCGCAACACAACCACCACGTTGCGTCCACCCTCCACGTTGACACCCACCGCCTTCAACAGTGACTTTCCCGCGCCAGCAAGCCGACAAGTCGCGACACAACCACCACGTTATATCCATCCTCCACGTTGACACCCACCGCCTTCAACACCGACTTTCCCGCACCAACAAGCCGAAAAGTCACCCCTCCAGCAACACGTAGTGTCCTATAACCCTAACACTAACCCGCGGGGCCCGGGTCGGACTGATCGGTGGAGGCGAACGCCCCACTGGGCGAGCTCACCACGGCCAAGCAGAAACGCCGAGGGGCCAACCTCACGGTCGGCCCCTCGGCGCATCCCATCAACACAGTGCACGTTCGCCCAAATAGCTCCTCAGAAGATTCACGCCGACGTGGCCGCTATGGCCGACGTCGCCTTTCCTTGTATGCCTCTACTGTAGGAAGCCAACCTTGCGAGAACGACAATACAACCTGAGAATTCCCTGAGACTTTTCATGCGGGCACTGCCCACAGCGACAGCGCGCCTGCGCCCCCGGGACACGGGCGACGCAGGCGCGCGGAATAGGCTTACCGCCCTCTTCCGACTCAGCGGATCAGCTGACCGGTCTCGGAGAAGCGGTAGTACCGCCACCCGATCCAGACGCGGCCCGTTGCCATCTGGCCGCTGCCGGGCTTGAGGTAGTACCAGGAATCGCCATCCTTGAGCCAGCCGGTCTTCATTACGCCGGTCTGCGGGTCAAGGTAGTACGAGTGCGAGCCAACCGTGACCCAGCCCGTGGCCATGGCACCCGTGCTCGGGTCCATGTAGTACCAGGAGACCCCGTCGAGAACCCAACCGGTGACCTGGGCGCCCGAGACGGCGTGGTAGTACCACGAGCCCTGCTCGAAGACCCAGCCCGTGCGCATGTAGCCGTCGGCGTCGAAGCGGTACACCTTGCCGCCGATGGTCTTGCTCGTGTTGGTTGGGTAGGTGCCATCCGCGTAGCGGTACCGCCAGCCGCGAGCACCCCAGGCCCACTGGCCCTGCGCGGGCGTCGCGTCAGACGAGGCCTTCACGGTCGCCGAGGTGACGACGTTGGGATCCTGACGCACGTCGAAGCGCAGGGAGGCGTCGGCGCTGGTCGGGGTCCAGGTGTAGGAGGAGGTGGACGCGCTCTCATCCGAGCTGCCCTGCATCGAATCCCAGTCCTGGAGAACCGTCTCCGTGCCGTCAGCGCTGACCTGCACGACGCGCAGCTCGCGCCCGCCCAGGGTGCCGCCCTGCGCGGAGACGTTGATGGTCGTCGGCGTGCCCACGGTGGTGGTGAGCGTGTACCCGGCCCCGGCCTCGTTGATGCCGGTGCCCGACACACTCACCTGAGGGGTCGTGTACTCGAAGAGGCTAGCGGTGTTGTAGCCAGCGTTCTTCATGGCCGTCTCGGTAAGCGTCCATGCCTTCGAGCCTTTGGGGGCGGCGACATAGATTTCGGTGCCCGCCTTGAGGTCCGAGTCCATGTCTTCCGCGAGCTTGATCTCCTCGACGGTCGAGGGCAGCACAAGGACGCGGGGAGTGTCGAACCAGAAGGTGAAGTGGGTCATCCCCTCGCCGAAGTAGGCGCTGTCCGGGCGGCCGTTGGAGGCCTTGCCCTCGTAGTAGAACTCGCCGTCGTTTCCGCCGCGCACGATGATGTGGCGCGGGCTGGTGGTGCCGCGCGGGGTCATCCACAGTTCCGTGACCTGCGAGCCCAGCTCGATCGTATCCAGGCCGTTGCCCACCAGGCCGCGGGCGACCGTCACCGAGTCGGGGATGACGAGGTCGGCGAGGTTCGTATCGCCGTCGAAGGCACCGTAGCCGATGGTCGTCAGGCCCTCGGGCAGGACGACGCGGCGCAGGGACGTGTTGTTCGCGAATGCAGCATCAGCGATAGCGGTCGTGCCCTCGGGAACCATCACGTCTGTGTCTGTCTTCGTGGGCAGGTACAGGACCAGGGTGCGGCCAGCGTCGCCCTTGCCGTACAGGGCACCGTCTTCCACGGAGTACACCGTGTTGGCGGGGTCCACGGTCAGCGAGGCGAGGTTATTCGCGTCCACGAATGCGGATTCTCCGATGGTGGCAATGCCCGAGCCCAGGTGGACAGAGGTCAGCGCGGTGTCGTTGGAGAAGGCACCCTTACCGATCGAGGTCACCGAGTCGGGGAGTGTGGCGGAGGTGAGCGCCGTGGTGTCGAAGGCGAAGTCGCCGACCTCGGCCAGGCGATTCAGGTCGGGACGGAAATTCACCTCGGCGAGGGACTTGTCGTAGCGGAAGGCACTATCCGGCAGCATCGTGGCACCACCCAGGTCAACGCGCTCCAGCTTGGACATGTACCAGAAAGCCGTGTCGTCCATGGACTCGAAGGCGTCAGGCAGGGTCAGGGACGTGATCCGCGCCCCCACGAACGCACCCTTGCCAACGTTACGCAGATGCGAGGGCAGGGTCACGGAGGTGATCTGCGCAGAGGCGAAAGCACCCTCGTCGATGAATGCGGTTTCCTCGGCAACGGTGTACGAGCCGCCCGAGTTCTTCGCCTGCGGGTATGTCGCCAGGTGCGTCAGATCCTTCGTGTACAGGACGCCGTCGAGGCTCTGGTAGTTCTGGTTCGCGGCGTCGACCTCGATGCTCTCCAGGAGCGGGGTGCGCGCAAATGCGGCGAAGAGGCCGTCGGCCTGGACGTTCGGGCCGACGTGGACGGAGCGCAGCTTGTCCATGTCGCTGAAGGTCTCGAGGCCTGCAGTCTTGAGAGAACGAGGCAGGGAAACGCTCTCCAGGGGTGTGTATGCGAAGGCGCGGTCCCCGATCGTCTCCAGCTGCGAGGGGTGCGCGTCCTCGTCCTGGAAGGTGACCTGGGTGAGCGGCTGGCCGGCGAAGGCAGAGTCGTCGATTGTGCGCACGCTCGCGGGGATCCACACGCTGGTCAGCTGCGCACCACTGAAGGCGTTCGTGCTGATCTCGGTCACGCCCTCGGGGATGCGCACCTCTGTTGCGCTACCCGTGTACGACACGAGCACGCCGTCGTCGATGGTGAACTCATCATTATTGGCGTGCGGCGCGGCGGCTGCGTTCACCTGACCACCCGCGCCTGTGTCGGCCGCGACAGCGGCGGGCATGCTGACCGCGGTCAGCGACAGGGCACCGGCGAGCGCGAACGCCAGCACCATTGATTTTCGATGGGACATTTCAAACCCCTCTATTGACAGTTGGTAAAGGAAGGTTCCGTGTTGCGATCACAACCTCCCTGTCAAACATATCCCTTGAGAGGGTTTTCGGATACCTCCTGAGACACACCTTCTCAGTATGCGTCGAAACGCTTGCCGCGATCTTCATTGGTATTACCATGCATGATCCGCGCCAGGCAGGGATCAACGGCAAACCCCTACGCGTCCCACTTCACCGCGTTTTCTAGGGTTGCACACTATCTTTCCAACGAACCTGACAAAGTTCCCACTGTCGCGAATTACTCGCGTCAACACCCGCCGCAGACCCACGA
>CATWCG010000245.1:0-3534 GCA_958349165.1 uncultured Actinomyces sp.
AGCGAAAACGAGGACCGAGAGGGTCGAACCGGCGACCATCCCGACGAAAGAATCGCGCCCGCACAACCATGCTATACAACCACCAGGAATTGCGGCAGATGCGCCCACAACAAGGATCGGCTTGACCACTTCAGAGATTTTCGGTGTCACACCGATGAAGCGCGACACCTGAACGGTTGCCATCACAGCGTCAAGCACCATGCAAAACGCCCAAACCGCCGCAGCTGCGACCATACCTCCACGAGGAATGAAAATGACGTTGCCCACAACGTTCAGCGTCAGCACCACAACCTTGTTCACGGCCGCCCACCCAGAGCGCCCACTCATGATGAGCAGCGAGTGAATGTTGCCCGCCATGAAGGTCACGATAGAGCCGATGCACAGGACAACGAGCACGTTCGCGCCCGGCGCGAAACCATCACCGAGGATCCTCATGAGAGCCGGAGCGTAGATCGCCATGAGCGCGTAGATCGGCGCGGCGAAAAGCACCAGCCAGATAGAGGCCGTGCCGTAGAGGTCGCGCAGCTCCTTGATGCGCTCCTGGTGCAGGAGCTTGGAGAACTGCGGAGAGACGACGACGCGCAAGGCCGTATCGACGACCATGCCCGCCTGAATGAAACGGATCGCACCGCCGTAGATGCCCGAGGCAGCATCGCCCGCGAGCAGGCCGACCAGCAGGACGTCCAGCCACTGCAGGGCCTGCTCGAGACCGGCAGTCAGGGTGCGAGGCAGCGCGAAGGAGACGACCTGACGACGACGCTGCGCACTCGGCCAACGCCCCTCAGAGTCCGCCACCGACGGCATGTGCCGCAGGAGCAGCCACCAAGACGCCACCAGCACCACGACGAAGGGCAGTGCCCACGCGACTGAGACGAGCGCCAGAGAACCCGTCAGCGCGGCCGCCAGGGCCACCAGAAGGGGACGCAGGCCCGGCAGCAGCAGGTTCTGGACGAGCACGTACTCACGCATGTTACCCAGCGCCCGCAGCGCGGCGGACGCCACAAGCGTGAGTGCACCGATCGGGACGAACCAGAGGACAGCGCGGGTCGCACCCGACACCTCAGCATTCCAGATCAACGGGGCCACGGCCTCGAGAACGAGGACGCACACGGTGGACACGCCCACCGTCATCGTCGCCATAAAGGACAGGGTTGCGCGGATCTCCTGGGGCGCATCCAGGGACAGGCGAGGCATCAGGTAGATGGCCGTGGAGTCCAGGCCAACCTTCGCCAAGGCCATGACGATGGCGAACACACCCGTCGCCTGTGTGACGACGCCCGCGCCGGTCGCGCCCAACATGCGCGAGAGAATGATCGTGAAAGCGAAACCCAGGATGGCCGAGGCCATGGCTCCGACGAACCCGACGATGCCCCCGCGAGCGAGGGACCGCCTGGCTTGATTTGCCTCACTCATGATTAACCTTCCCGCTACCACGCGGTAGCCTTTCCCTATAACCGATCGATGGGAAACACATGAACTTCATCAACTCTCTCTCCCCCACCCGCAAGAAGGGCCTCGTGGCAGCAGCGATCCTCCTGGTCATCGCGCTCGTCATCGTCGTGGTACTGCGCCTGACGGGCTCTTCCGACACTGAGACCACCGCAGCCTCCGGCGTGCAGAGCGTGGGTCCCGGCCAATCCGACGCCCCGCAATCCATCGCCAAGACCATCACACCGCAGTCGGCGGGTCCCGCCAACGCAAACGGCGCGATGGAGACGGCCACCGAGGCTGGCGACCAGGCCTCGTACATCCTGACAACCCTGTACGACGCGTACACCGATCCCGAGCAGGCCCAGGCGACCGACCTGTCTTCCGTGCTCACCGAGTCCGCGCTCGAAGAATTCGATGCGCAGGCTGTCGAATGGGCGAAGGAAGGCCTGCACTCCGAGGGCACGCCAACTGTCGAAAACCCGCAGGTCATCGCCGATGACGGTGCCGGAAACCTCACCGTGTCGGCCTGTGTGGACTCCTCCTCCGTGCGCATCCTCAACGACGCGGGGACGTCTTTGACGGACGACACGACCATGACCCGCGCCCTCACATACTTTCAGTTTGTGAAGGATGGTCAGAACTGGAAGCTCTCCGGTGTCTCCTTCCCCGACGACCCGACCTGTTGAGTCGTTCGAGCATCCGAGTGGAGAAAGCCCCGTCGTTCGCGGCGGGGCTTCCCCATTCGCCCAGACGCACGGGAGCCGCGGCGCGGACCGTACCAGCAACGGAACCGGGCGTGGGTGTACCGGCTTGTACGGCGGCCACGCGCAGCGGGTCGTTCTCGACTTCCAGGTGACGCGACAGCAAGGCGGCAGCGACGACCGAGAGCATCAGGCCCGTGTTCATGCCGTAGTAGAACTGCTCGACCAGGGTGGCCAGCATGATGCCGCCCAGGATCGAACCGTAGACATCCTTGGCCCGCCAGATGCGCGGGAACATGCGCAGGAAGAACAGGATGAACAGGAAAATGCCGACGAGGCCGTAGGAGAAGATGACGGTCCAGAACTGGCCCTGGGTGCCCAAGGCTGGCAGCCAGGACGACGCCGAGGGGCGAGGAGCACCAAATCCCAGGAACGGCGATTCAGCAAGCTCGTCGAGGGTCTCCAGGTAGTTCGACGCACGGTCCGCGGTTGAGGAGGATTCCTGGAGACGGTCGAACAGGGACTTCGAGGCGGGCGTGGATAGCCAGGCCACCACAGCGACGACGAGGGCCCCAATGATGCCCACAACGGTGCGCCACGCCCCGGCGCGCAGGCGCTGGAAACCGACCCACGTCACGATGACGATGAGGCCGATATACATGCCGCGGTTGAGCGTTGCTGCCGCCGGGATGATCGACAGCGCGCACACGCCAACAACGATGAAACGATACGTCGAGCGCTCGCGCCACAGCACGTACGCAAAAATCAGCGCGAGCGGGAAGATCATCGAGTACACGTTGCCGTACGTATTCGCGTAGATGAACGGCGCGGAGGGACGCGGGTCGGACAGAATCCACGACGACGGGTTCCACTGGGTAGTGGCGCGCTTCGTGAACTCCTTGACGAAGTCGTTGGCATGCAGGGGCTTCGGCACCAGGTAGTACATGAGCGTCTTGAAGCGCAGCTCGGGCCACGCCATGGCGATGAAGCCACCAATCGTGGTCGACAGGAGGAAACCCCACATCGTGCCCACGATGACACGCACGCTCAGCGTCTTACGCGCGTTGTACGCGTAGACCGCAAAGATACCGGGAGCGAGCTGGAGCAGGAAGCGGTAGAACGCACCAATGACGCGCCCGCCCGAGTCGAGCATCGACATAGACGCCAACACCCACGCCAGGAAAAACATCCAGATGATCGTTCCGGGCGGGAAACGCAGACCGCTTCGGCCAAGCATCAGCACGAGCATGATGATTCCGAAGAACGGCCACATTAGGTCGCCGGAGCCCAGGACCCACCACAGCAGGTACATCGAGTAGGCCGCGACGAAGGGCCACGCCGGCAGGTCCTGCGCGTCCTCCCGCAGCGGCCCGATGCGCGCCGGTGGCGGCTTCCTCCAGAT
>CATWCG010000246.1:0-3526 GCA_958349165.1 uncultured Actinomyces sp.
CCTCCTTCGAAGGCGTCGACGGCGAGGATATCGACCGCATCGCGACCCGCCCCATCCCGATCTACCCGGCGACGGGCAAGCTGACCTCGTGGGCCATCGCCCGCGCCGTCGGCATGGTCCTCGAACACCTGGACGACGCGGACGTTCCCGACGCGGTGCCCGCCGACGCGCGAGGGCGCCAACGCATCGACTCCTACGCCCAGTCGCTGCGCCGCCTGCACCAGCCGGAAACAGACGAGGACTACCAGCGGGCGCGCCGGGCGCTGGCCTTCACGGAGGCCTTCGTCCTCCAGGTCGGCCTGGCCGCCAGGCGTCGGGGAGCGCGCTCGACCCCCGCCCTGGCCTCGCCGCGCGAAGCCCCACTGCTTGAGCGCTTCCGACGCGCCCTGCCCTTCGACCTCACCCACTCCCAGAGCGAGGCCGTGGCCCAGATCGGCGCCGACCTGGCCGGAGAGGTCCCGATGCAGCGGCTCCTGCAGGGGGACGTCGGCTCGGGCAAGACCGTCGTCGCGCTCCTCGCGCTGCTCCAGGTGATCGCCGCCGGGCATCAGGGAGCCCTGGTCGCTCCCACGGAAGTCCTGGCCGAGCAGCACGCCGCATCCCTACGAAACCTCCTCGCACCCCTGGGGGACGACGCCCCCGACGTGCGCCTGCTGACGGGCTCGACGACGCCGGCGGCGCGCCGCGAAATCGCCGCGGCGATGACCTCCAACGCGCCCCTCATCGTCGTGGGCACGCACGCCCTGTTCCAAGACAGCGTGCGTTTCGCGGACCTCGCGCTGGTCGTCGTCGACGAACAGCACCGCTTCGGCGTCGAACAACGCGCCGCTCTGCGCGATGCCCGCCAGGACGGGCGGGGCGTCCACGAGCTCGTCATGACGGCAACCCCCATCCCGCGCACGATCGCGATGACGGTCTTCGGCGACCTCGACGAGACCCGCATGGCCGGCATGCCCAAGGGACGCACCCCCGTGGCCACCTACCTCGCCGACTCGGCCAACACCGCCTGGGTCGAGCGCACCTGGAGGCGCGCCGCCGAAGAGATCGCCGCGGGGCACCGCGTCTACGTCGTCTGCCCGCGCATCGACGCCTCCGACGCCGTCGCCGACGCCGAGGAGGAGGGCGCGCGCCCGCTCGCCTCCGTCGAAGAGGTCGCCGCCTACCTGCGTTCCCACCCCGCGCTCGCGGGCCTCGCCATCCACGAGCTGACGGGCCGCACCCCGACGGCGCTTAAGGCCCAGATCATGGAGGACTTTTCCGCCGGACGGGCCCCGCTGCTGGTCGCCACGACCGTCATCGAGGTCGGCGTCGACGTGCCCGAGGCGACCCTCATGGTGATCCTTGATGCCCAGCAATTTGGGCTCGCCCAGCTTCACCAGCTGCGTGGGCGCGTCGGGCGCTCCGACCTGCCCTCCCTGTGCATCGCCATGCATCGCCACGAGCTGACGGACTCGGGCATGGCCAGGCTCCAGGCGTTCGCGACGACGGCGGACGGATTCGAGCTCGCCGAAGCCGACCTGCGCCTGCGCAAGGAGGGCGACGTGCTGGGCGCCGGTCAATCCGGCACCGCCACGCACCTGCGTTTCCTGTCGGTGCGCCGCGACGAGGCCCTGATCCGG
Source organism: uncultured Actinomyces sp. (assembly GCA_958349165.1). GTDB lineage: Bacteria > Actinomycetota > Actinomycetes > Actinomycetales > Actinomycetaceae > Pauljensenia. Next base: position 1,620 of record CATWCG010000246.1, read on the forward strand.
GCCTCCAAGAGCGAGGCGGAGGCCCTGCTCGCCCAGGACCCGACCCTGTCGGCTCACCCCGACCTCGCCCGCGCCCTGCGGGCCGCCTCGGACGGGCAACTCGAATGGATGCAGCGCTCCTAGCACTCCCGGTAGGGTAGGGGCATGACCAGAATCGTCGCAGGCAGCGCCAAGGGCAGGACCCTCGCCGTGCCCAAGTCCGGCACGCGCCCCACCTCCGAGCGCGTCCGCGAAGCGCTCTTCTCCCGCCTGGATCATATGAACGTCCTGGAGGGGGCCACCGTCCTCGACCTTTTCGCCGGCACGGGGGCCCTCGGCCTCGAAGCCCTGTCCAGGGGCGCCGCGCGCGCGACCCTCGTCGAGAAAGCCTCCGCGGCCGCGCGCGTCGCGAGCGCTAACGTCCGCGCGACGGGGCTGCCCGCGCGCGTCGTGACGGCGGACGTGCGCGCCTACCTGGGGGCCCGCAGCGGCGAGGCCCTCATGGGGGAGAATGACCTGGTCTTCATCGACCCTCCCTACGACATCTCCGAGGGGGACATGACGACGGTGCTGTCCACCCTCGCGCCGTGGGTCGGCCCGGACTCGCTGATCGTCGTCGAACGCTCCACCCGCGCGCCGGCCCCCACCTGGCCGCCCTTCCTGGTCCTCGAAGACACGCGCGCGTGGGGGGAGACGGTCGCCTACTTCGCCGGCCCGCCCCTGCCCACGGACGAGGAGAGCCGCGAGGCTGCCGAGCGCGCGGCGGCCTCGCCAGTGTGTGAGGAGACGGCCCAATGATTGCGCTGTTCCCCGGCTCCTTCGACCCCTTCACAAACGGGCACCTCGACGTCGCCCAGCGCGCCGCCGCGGTCGCCGACCTCCTCATCATCGGGGTGGGCATCAACCCCGCCAAGCGCGGGCTCATCGAGCCGGCGAGGCGCGTGGCGCTCATCGAGGAGGCGACCGCGCACCTGGAGCGCGTGGAGGTGGTCGCGCTGTCGGGCGCCACCATGGACGAGGCCCGCCGCCTGGGCGCACGCCTCATCGTCAAGGGGGTGCGCGGCGCGCAGGACGCAGACTTCGAGGCCCCCCAGGCCGCCCTCAACCTGGAGGTCGGAGGCGTGGACACGTGGTGGATTCCCGCCCGCCCCGGCCTCGGACATGTCTCCTCCAGCGCGGTGCGTGAACTTCTGAGCCTCAAAAAAGACATTTCCCGGTATGTCCCACCGGCGCTCGCGCGCTATCTGACGGACAATAGAAACTGAATCGTGCCCGGTGGAACGCAGGAGGGACTCATGGCCGACACGCCCGCAGACAAGAATCAAGACGAGTGGAACGAGGAGACCGTCTACGGTCCCTCCACCGTGATCGCCGCCCTCGACCAGATCGAAGATCTCGTCGAGTCCTCCCGCGCGGTGCCCCTGTCCGCCTCGATCATGGTCAACAAGGCCGAGATTCTCGACCTGCTCGACCAGGCACGCGAGGCGCTACCCGAGGACCTGGTCGCCGCCGACGCCGTCGTCGCCGACGCGGACGCCGTCCTGGGGCGCGCCGATTCCGCGGCCGAGACGCGTATCGCCGAGGCGAATTCGCGCGCCTCCTCCACCCTCGACCAGGCCAACGAGCGCGCCGCGCAGATCCGCGCGGACGCCGAGGAGGAAGCGGAGCGCACCCGCTCGCGCGCGAACGAGGAGGCCACCGCCCTGGTGTCGCAGGCGCGCGCCGACGCCGAGGCCACCATCGCCGACGCGAACGCCCAGGCCGCTCGCATCGTCTCCACCGAGAACATCGTGCGCATGGCCGAGGACCGTGCCCGTGAGATCGTCTCCGAGGCCAAGCGCTCTGCCACCTCCCTGCGTGAGGGCGCGGACGACTACGTCGCCTCCTCCCTCGACGATCTGGCGCGCCTCATCGCCGACGTGTCGCGG
>CATWCG010000247.1:0-3521 GCA_958349165.1 uncultured Actinomyces sp.
CATCGCCTCGCCCATCAAGGCTGCCGGCGACTACACGGTGACCGTCGGCCTGCACTCTGAGGTGTCCGCGAACCTGCGCGTTCGCGTCATCGCCACGAAGTGACGGCTTCACGCATCGGTTGAATGCTGATTGAAGGGGTGGCCCCCGCTCATGCGAGCGGGGGCCACCCCTTTTGTACGGGTGCCACCGTTTGGCGTGCGGGGCACCCGAACGCGGCGAAGAAGCGGACGCTTGCGTGTGGGGTCTGACTGCTCGTTCGGGCGTCACAAGGAGCACAGGAGCAGGGAGCCACTCGCATTGGCTTCTACGCGGATAGGTTGTGCGCATCCGGATAGGTTATTCGCTTGTGGATAGGTTATTAACCTATCCAGATGTTCGTAACCTATCCGAATCGTCGTTTCCTATCCGCGTACGCGGCCCGAACTAACTATCGCGACAAGGACGGGTGCACGGCACTGTACTGTTCAGTGCTCGCACAGCACGCGCACAGGGAAGTCCAGCGCAAGGCATGCAGCGCTCAACACGCACAGGCCACATGAAGGCCCGGGACCCCTCGCCAACGCGCGCGCCCGCTCCCACGCGCACTGCGGGCCCCGAGGATGCTCCTCGGGGCCCGCAGGCTCGGCGCTAGGATGCGCGGCTAGTTTCTTCGGCCGCCGTTATTGTTGCCGCCGCCGGGATTCCCACCGCCGTTGCCACCGCCGGGATTCCCACCGCCGTTGCCGCCGCCGTTGTTATTCCCGCCGCCGTTGCCACCGCCGGTGTTCCCGCCGCCGCCGTTATTGTTCCCGCCGCCGTTGTGATTCCCGTTGTTGTTGCCGCCGTTGTTGCCGTCCTCGTTGGGCTCCTTCGTCGGCTCAGCCGAGGGGGTCGCCTCGGGGGTCGGCGTCGCAGTCGGCTCGGAGGAGGACTGCGGGGCCTCGCTCGTCGCGGTCGGCACGGGCGTCGGAGCGTTGTTCTGGACCTTGCGGTTCGACTCGACCTTCCACGGGAAGTCATCGCCCGGCAGGTCCGCGGTCGCCGGCTTCATGTAGTCGATCCACACGTCCACCGGCCAGTCGCCGCCGTGGAACTGATCCAGGCCACCCACGTCATCCAAGGGCACAGAGTTACCGTCAGCATCCGACTGGTACATCGACACGGCGGTCACCATGCCGGGCACGAAACCGATGAACTGCGCGGACAGCTGGTCCGAGGAGGTGCCTGTCTTGCCCGCCGTCACCAGGCGAGCAATCGAGTTGTCGACGCGGTTCGCCGTGCCATCGCCCTTCGTGACGGCCTCGAGGGCCGGCATGATCGACGAGACCTCCTCGACGTCGAAGACGCGCGTGGGCTCAACGTCGCCCGAGTACACGAGCTTGTTGTTGGAATCCTCAACCTTCTTCACAATGTGCGGAGTGACGCGCTGGCCACCGTTCGCGATCGTCGAGTACGCGGTCGCCAAGTCGATGTTGTGCGGCGAAGAGGGGCCCAGCACGTTGAGGAGCTCATCGTTCAGGCCCACCGTGTCCTCGGGGATGCCCGCGTCGATCGCGGCCTTCATCGTATTCTCCGGCTCCACGTCATCATTGAGTCCCACGAACACCGTGTTCATCGAGTACGCGGTCGCCTTCACGAGGGTGACGTTGCCGAAGGAATAGCCGCCGTCGTTCGACACGGGGGTCCCCATGCCTCGGAAATACTGCGGCGACTTACCCGAATAGGTGTCGTACACCGTGCCACCCAGGCGCGCGTTCGCCAGGAGGGCGAACGGCTTAAAGGAAGAACCCGCCATCGCGATATCCTGCGTCACCGCGTTCTGCTGGCGCTTCTCGTAGTCGGCGCCCGCATACTCGGCGAGGATCTCGCCCGTCTCGGGATCCATCGAGGACAGGGCGACGTGCTGGTACGTGGGATCCCAGCCATCGACCTCGTTCATGCCCTCGGCGGCGGCGACAGCCTGCTCCTGGTGCTCCTTGTCGATCGTGGAGGTGATACGCAGGCCACCCTGACCGATCTTGTCCTCGTCAAACTGTCCGGAGGCCAGCAGCTCCTCCTTGACCTGAGCCATCAGGTAGCCGTTCGTACCCGTCATCGACGCGCTATTGAGCGTGTCGGGGTCGATCGTCTCGGGGAACACGGCGGCGTCACGCTCGGACTGGCTCAGCCACCCGTCCTCAACCATGAGGTTCAGGTCACGTTCCCAACGCTCCTTCGCCTTATCCGGGTTCACGGCGGGATCCCACGCGGAAGGCGCGGGAATGACGGCGGCCAACAGTGCAGACTCGGACAGCGTCAGCTGGTCGGCGCCGTGGCCGAAGTAGGCCTGCGCGGCCGCGTCAATGCCGTAGGCGCCACGACCGAAGTAGATCGTGTTCATGTAGGCGCCGATGACCTCGTCCTTGGACTTCTCGCGGTTGATCTTAATCGCCAAGACCGCTTCCTTGAGCTTGCCCGTGTACGACGTGGTCTCGCCCATGTAGTAGCGCTCAACGTACTGCTGCGTCAGGGTCGAACCACCCTGGCGCGCGCCGCCGCGCAGGTTGTTGACGAGGGCACGGAAGATGCCCTTCAGGTCGACGCCGTTGTTCGTGTAGAACGTGCGGTCCTCGGAGGCGACGATCGTCCTGGGCACGTAGTCGGGCAGCTTCGTCGTGTCGATGATCTGACGATTGATCTCACCCAGGGTACCCATCTCGGTGGTGCCATCCGAGTAGTACACGGTGGTCTTCTGCGCGAGCGCCAGGTCATCCGGCGCGGGGATGGTCAGCGTGTTGTACAGGTACAGGAACACGGCCATGCCTGCGATGAAGATACCCAAGAAGATGGTCAGGATTCCGAAGCCAATGCGCTTGACCCAGCGGAAACGCTTCTTCGCGGGACGCTTCTTGTCACTCGACGAGGCCGTGGAGGCCTTCCTCGAGGAGCGCGACGAGCGTCGCGAGGGCAGGGAGTCCCGCCCGGACGCGCTGTGCTTGTCCGGTTCGACGATGTCGTTCCAGCTGGATTTTCCGTTGCTAGTCGCCACGTGTTCGCCCTTTCAGCGGATTGTTGTACCCCTAGGTTAACCATGTTTCCTGAAAGAACCCCAATGTATGAATACAAACACAGGGGGGTGGGTGCGCGTTGCGGCGCACTCACCCCCCTGCCAGTGGTCCTTCAGTGAGGTCGTATTAGGACCACTGCTCCTCGGGACGCCCGGGGGCGGCCCAGAGAGTATGGAAGACACCTTCCTTATCGACCCGGTGGTAGGTATGCGAGCCGAAGAAGTCGCGCTGACCCTGGATGAGGGCCGCAGGAAGGCGCGTCGCGCGAATCTGGTCGAAGTAGGCCAAGGAGGAGGCGAACACGGGGATCGGAACGCCCGCGAGGGCCGCCTGAGCCACGACGCGGCGCAGCGCGGGCGTGCACTCCTGGAAGCGGGTCGCGAAGGGCTCGGCGGCCAGCAGCAGCGGCAGGTCGGGGTCGGCCTCGTAGGCGCGCGTGATGTCGTCGAGGAAGGCCGCGCGGATGATGCAGCCCGCGCGCCAGATGCGAGCCA
>CATWCG010000248.1:0-3521 GCA_958349165.1 uncultured Actinomyces sp.
TCACCGTGCAGACGAGCGTCCTACCCGGCTGGAACTGCGAGGCGCGCGAGGCTGTCAAGGTCATCGAGCCACACTCTTGGCCGTTCGGGCAGGCGGTCGCCCCGGTGAAGGATGCATCGATCTTGTCAAGCGATTCACCCGTCGTAAACGTGACCTTCACCTCTCGGTGGGACCCGCCGGTACTGACCAGCTCGACGACGGCCGTGTACTGGTGGACCGGCTGCAGCCCCGACACGGTGACCTCCGTCATCGGACCATTGAATGTCTGCTTCGTGTTCGCTACGCCCTCGATCCACACGTTGGTCTCCTTGAGGGAGGTACGTTCAGGAGGGGTCCACACGATTTTGGCGCTGTTGGTATGTGGCTCGGCGGAGACTGTAAAAGGCTGGATCGGCGAGTTGTCGGGCGGCTGAGGCTTTTCTTCATCGCCACCGTTACCACCGCCGCCGTTACCGCCGCCGTTACCACCGCCGCCGTTACCGCCGCCACCAGGCTGGCCTGTGCCGACAAAGCCGGTGGCTGGTGTCGCCGGACTCCACACGTAATCATTCGGCCCTCGCTTACCGCGCTGGCAGAACCAATAAGTCATCCTGGAACCCGAAGTAAGCGGACCGATATTAAAGTCGCCGCGATCGCCGTTGTTGAGATCAACCTTGTGACTCTGGGCCGACATACACCCGGCTAGACTGTCCGCGTAGTAAAGCTCCAGGTCGTTGACCGTGTAGCCGTTGCCTTCCTTCAGGCGCGCATTCGACACCGCGAGCTTATCTGCAGCGTTATCCAAGGTGGGTCCCAGCTGCGGCGCGTCGGGTGCCAGCGGAATGGTCTTCAGTGTGGGCGCTGCAATCGTCTTCGCATCGGAGGTCGCACTAAGCCCGGCCACGTTACTGACTGTCACGCGCACCTGCAGAGCGTCAGCCCGCCCCACTGTCATGGTCGTGGTAGCGGTCCCGTTCTTCTCATTGGTCGTAGGACCGGGAACGGTCGTCGTGGCGCCATTGACGTTCACCGTCGTCGGCCCCCAGCCCTTCGAGCTGCCCGATTCAAAATAGCTCCAGGTCACGGTAATCTCGATCCTGTCATCCGCGGTGTTACGCGCCTCGGCATTCATCACGCTGGGCTTATCGGGGTTCTTCGTCTCCGCCTGCGGGGTGGCCACAGCACCCGCAGATGGCGCGGAATCTCCAGCGCCGCTGTGCGCCACGACCACCACCGTGTAGGGGCTGCCGTTCTTCAGGCCCTCGATCGTGCAGGTCGTCGTGCCCAGCGTCTCGCAGTGGCCTGCATTACCGTTGGCAGTCGTCGCAGTCACTGTGTATCCGGTGACCTCGGAGCCGTTCGCCTTGGCCTCAGCCCACGTCGCTGTGATGCTTCCGTCGCCGGCCGCAAGGTGAGGCGCACCGGGAGCACTCGGGACGTTGGAGATGGTAATGGGGTTCGAGGGTGCCGAACGCTCGGACTCGCCCTCCTCGCTGACCGCAATCGCGGTGAAGGAGTAGGTCCTACCTGTGATCAGGTCGCCGACCTCGCACACCTCCTTGTCACAGGTGGCGACCTGCTTACCAGTGTTGTCGAAGAGCCTGTAGCCGGTGATCGTCGACCCGCCGGACCCGGGAGCCTGGAAGGTCACGCGCGCACCGTCCTTACCGGCGTTTTCGGCGTACAGATTTGTGGGAGGATTCGGCTTACCCGTCACCGTGACGGTGATCGTGCCCTGGACGGCACGCGAGGGGTCGGCCAGCTTGTCGTTGACCTTGAAGCCGACCGTGATCACGCCGGAGGCGCTGGGCGTGATGGACACGGTCGTACCCGACGAGGAGACAGTCGCCTCACCCGAGGACACGAGGGCCCCTTCGAGGGTGATCGGCGTGTCCGGGAAGGGGTTCGTCGCAGCCGACGCCACGTCCACGCTCACGGTCTGGTTCACCTTAGTGGTCAGCGTATAGACGGGCAGCTGGATCAGGGGCTTGATCGACGCGACGACCTCGACGGGGATCTGGGCCGACACCGTGTGGCCATCCTCGTCCGTGACGCTCACAGCGATCGAGCCGGCCGGCCCCTGCGCGGTGCCCTCGGCGGCCGTGACCGACAGGGTCGCGCCCGACAGCGAGGCCTGAATCGAGTTCGGCGCAGAGTCCATGGTGTAGGTGAACGTGGAGGTATCCACACCCTCGGGGTCGCGCACGGCCAGCGCCAGGTTCTGCACCACGGCCTCGCCCCCGGCCTCGACACGAATAGCGGTCGGGGTGAAGGTCGGCGGCTGGTTGACCGTGGCCTTGATGCGCACGGGCAGCGACAGGGAGGCGGTGAGCGTCCCCGCGTCGGAGGAATCGCCGTCCGCGACCTGGATAAGGAACGCGGAGTTGCCGCTAAACGCGGCGTTCGCGTTCAGGGTCAGCTGCGTGTCGGAATCAGCGACGACCGAGTCGAGGCCCTCCTGGGCCACAGGACTCGACCCTTCGACGAGGCGCGGGCTGCGTCCCGAGCGAGTAATGACGTAGTCCGACAGGTTGATCGTGCGCGAGGTGCCCGCGTCCATCTCGATCGGCAGATTCGCCGAGCTGAGGAACGGCGCGGTCGAGTCGCGACCGGGGACCCGGACAACAGCCGAGTTGGTCAGCCCATCGCGGTCGGTGATCGTGTAGACGACCAGGCGCGTGGATTCCGAGGTCGGAATCAGCAGGTTCGAGCCGGAGACGGTCACGCCGGCATCGGCGGTGGTCAGGGTGACCTCGTCGATACTGCCGTCGGGGTCTTCATCGTTCTCGAGGACGTTGACGGACACGGCGGAGCCGTCCGTGGGCAGCGCGTCATAGTCCACGAAGTCGTCGCGGGCGATGGGTGCCTTGAGGGGCGCGTCATCTTGGACGTAGACCGTCAGGGTGCCGCGCGCGGAGCCGCCGCGACCGTCGCTGACCGTGTAGGACACGAGGTAGGTGCCAACCTTGGAGGGCGTGTGCACCTGGACGGTCGTGTCGGATCGGACCTGCGGGTCGAGTTCGGGCGTGGCCGTCTCGAGGCTGTCCTTCTCGAGGCTGAGCGGGTCGCCGTCAGGGTCCAAGTCGTTCGACAGGACGTTGACGGTCACCATGCGATCAGGGCGCGTCAGGACGGTGTCGGGCACCGCCACCGGGTTCTGGTTCAGCGAGGGAACAGGCGTGACGGCGACACGGACGCGAGCCGAGGCGCGCGCGCCCTGGCGATCCTCGACCGTGTAGGTGAAGGAGTCAGTGCCGGACTCCGAGGCGTTGGGCGTGTACTCAATCCACGTGGCCTTCGCGGTCGCCGAGCCCTTCTGCGGCGAGGAATCCACGCCGCGCAGGGTCACCGAGTCGCCGTCCGGGTCGATGCCGTCAAGCGAGACCGGGATGCGGGTGGCCTGACCGGCCGTGGCCCACGCGGTGATGTCGCGGGGACGCGGTGCCTGATTGTGGTCGGAGGCTGCCAGGATCTCGAAGGTGACCGTGCTGGAGGCGCGGTTACCGGCGGAGTCAATGACCGAGTAGGTGACATCCATCGTG
>CATWCG010000249.1:0-3519 GCA_958349165.1 uncultured Actinomyces sp.
CCCCCCAGGCGGTCACGCCGGCCGCCCCCGTCCTGCCCGTGGGCGACGAGAGCACCGCGCTGACCTCGAAGAGCGGCGAAACGCTGGGCTCTTCTTCATCCCACGCGTCCTCCGAGGAGGATCCGGCGCGCGTCGTCGGCATCATCGTTCGCCTTCAGGACGGCGCCGATCGCGCGGCCTCCCTCGCCTCCATCAACGAGGCCGTGGCCGCGTCCGTCCCGGGCGCCTCCGCCGAGGTGACGCGCGAGTACTCGAACACCTTCTCGGGTGTCGCGCTGAATGCCCCCGTCGGCTCTCTTGACGCGATCCGCGCGGCCAGCGGCGTTCAGGGTGCGTTCATCGACCGCGAGACCCACGTCGCCGACGTGGCGGGAGTTGACGCCGAGGGTGGCTTCCAGGCGACGCGCCTGGCCGACCAGAACCCCGACAACCTCAGCGCCCAGGTCATCATGCACGCCGACCAGGTGTCCCAGAGGGGGCAGGGTAAGGTCGTCGCCATCATCGACACGGGCGTCGACATGACGCACCCCGCCTTCGCGGGCACCCTGTCCGGGACGCCCGCGCTCTCGGCGGACAAGGTGGCTGCGCTCACGCCCCAGCTGGGTGGGGGCAAGGACGGCGTCTACGTCAACGAGAAGTTCCCCTTCGCCTACGACTACGCGGACGAGGATAACGACGCCTCGCCCCTGGAGCCTCACGGGACGCACGTCGCCGGCATCGCCGCGGCCAACGCCGGCGAGATCATGGGCGTGGCCCCCGACGCGCAGATCATCGTCGCGAAGGTCGAACAGGACGGCGGCGGCATGTTGGACTCCGCGCTGCTGGCCGCCCTCGACGACATGGCGATCCTGCACCCCGACGTCGTGAACCTGTCGCTCGGCCAGGACGCCGGCATGGATAACGCCGCCGACAGCCTCTACGCGGGCGTCTTCGAGACGCTGCAGGACAAGGGCATCATCGTCGACGTGGCCGCCGGTAACGCCTTCTCCTCCGGATACGGCAACGCCTCCGGTAAGAACCTGCCCTACGCCTCCGACCCCGACTCCTCGACCCTGGGTGAGCCCGCCACGTACAGCCCCACGCTGTCCGTGGCCTCGCTCGACAACCTCCTGTCCGTCAACGCCTTCACCGCGGCCGGTAAGAATATCGCCTACCAGCGTGCGCGTGGAGAGGGCGGCGGGGAGGTCCCTCAGATCGCCGAGATGACCCCCGGCGACTACGAGTACGTCGACGGTGGGTTCGGTACTCGGGAAGACGTCGCAGCCCTGCGCGCGAAGTACCCGCAGGGCCTGGACGGGAAGATTGTTCTCGTCTCGCGCGGCCAGATGACCTTCCAGGAGAAGATCGACAACCTGACCCCGCTCAAGCCCGCGGCGATCCTCGTCTACAACAACGTCCCCGGCGACGCGCTCAGCGTCATGAGCCTGACGACGCTTGAGGTTCCCGCTGGGTTCATCTCCCAGGCGGACGGGCAGGCCATGCTGGCCGCCGCCGACCACCACCTGACCCTCGTCGAGGGCCTGACGGTCAGGTCGAACGCCCCCTACTCGATGTCAGACTTCTCCTCGTGGGGCGTGTCCCCGGACCTGCGCCTCAAGCCCGAGGTCACCGCGCCCGGCGGCAACATCTACTCCTCGCTGCCCGAGGACTCCTACGGGTTCATGTCCGGCACGTCGATGGCGACCCCGCAGCTGACGGGCGCCAGCGCGCTCGTCCTGCAGCGCGTCCAGTCCGACCCGCTGTTCGCCTCGATGGACGCGCGTCACAAGTCTGACGTCGTCCAGAACCTCCTCATGGGCACGGCGACCCCCGTCGTCGACCCGCTCCAGGACACCGGCGCCTACTACTCCCCGCGCAAGCAGGGCGCGGGCCTGGTGAACATCATGGCGGCCACGACCTCGTCCGTGTACCCCTCCGTCGTGGGCGCCGCCGAACCCTCCCGCCCCAAGGCGGACCTCGGCGACGGCACGACGGGCTGGCACTTCGACGTCACCCTCCACAACCTCTCCGGCGTGGCGGCGACCTACGACATGAACTCGCAGGCGCTCTCCGAAATTATTGAGGGCGGGTTCTTCACCGGCCACTCCTCGGATTGGCGAGGCCGTGGCGTGGCGATCTCCTACTCCGGCGCGACCGTGAGCGGCACCGGCGAAGGCGCGACCGTCACCGTCCCCGCCTCCGGCGAGGCCACCGTCGGCGTCGACGTGACGCCCGGCAGCGAGTTCGCTCGCTACGTGAGCGACAACGCCCCCTCCGGCACCTTCCTCGAGGGCTTCGTGCGCTTCACCTCGCGCACCCAGGGGCAGGCCGACCTGACCGTGCCCTACCTGGGCTTCTACGGTGACTGGGGCAAGCCCGCGATCTTCGACTCGCTGGCCTCCGATGGCGACGGACACATCCTGGCCTCGTCGATCAGTGCCACCGACGTTGGAAACCCCCTCGGCTACAACCCCCTGGCGAAGGATGGCGAGCGCAGCGGGCGCCCCAACGCCTCCAAGTACGTCATCTCCCGCTCCGACGCGCTCTACGCTCCCAACGCCATCTACCCCAAGACGGGAACGCTGCGCAGCGTCCACACGATGACGACCACCTACACCAACGAGGCCGGCGAGGTCGTCGCCTCCTACGAGTCCCATCAGAACTGGAAGTCGACGCTGAACCCCTCTACCGGAGCGATCAGCCCGGTGGAGCAGGAGCATGCGCCGAGGTTCCTGGACCTGACGTCCGACGAGTTCAAGGAGCTGCCCGACGGCAACTACAAGCTGACGATCGCCGCGCACAACGACGGGCCCTCGCCCACCGAGCAGTCCATCTCCTACGACTTCCGCGTCGATACGACGCCCCCGGTTGTGGACCGCGTCGCGTACCACGAGGGCGACTTCGGCGGCCCCGACCTCAGCATTGACGTGAGCGACGATTCGCCCATCGCCGGCGTCACCATGCACGACCCGGGCTCCGGCCTGTGGTTCTACCGCTACGTCGCCGACAACGATAGCGACCAGTTGGGAGCCGACGGCAGGTACCACGTGTACATGTCCGTGTCCCTGGGTGACATCGCCCTGGGCTGGCAGGAGCAGGGTTCCACCGAGGAACTCATCTCTCACCCGTACATCCTCGCGTGGGACTACGGCCTCAACCACTCCCAGGCCGTCACTGTTGACCTGCACACCGACAACCCGGGCGTCGTCGCCCCCTGCACCAACCCCGAGGGCGGCCACTGGGTGCGTGACTCCATCGGCTGGTGGTACCAGTGCGCGGGCGGCACCGACTACCTCAAGGGCGGCTGGTTCACGATCAATGGCGTGGACTACCAGTTCGGCCCCACCGGCTACATGGTGACCGGGTTCCTCCAGCGCGCCAACGGCGAGTGGGTGTATGCCGACTCCGAGGGCACCCTCGTGGGCGGCTGGGTGCGCGACGGTGGCTACTGGTACTACCTCGACCCCGCGACGAAGATCATGGCCACCGGCTGGCTGGCCGAGGGCGGCTCCTGGTACTACCTGCACGCCAACGGGGTCA
>CATWCG010000250.1:0-3514 GCA_958349165.1 uncultured Actinomyces sp.
ATCCTTCCCGTATCCCACCGTCACCGAACGCGCGCGCAACCCCCGCGCATCGCCACTGGCGCCCATCACGTCACCTCACCTCACGAACCAACAGAACCAACAGATAGATGCCGCCCACAACGCCCGTCACCACGCCGACGGGCAGCTCGTGCGGGGCAACGATGCGCTGCGCGACCACGTCGGATGCCAGCACGAGGAGGCCACCCACTCCGGCCGACGCCGCGAGGCCCACTCCCCCGCTCCGGCTCACGCGCCGAGCGACGTGGGGAGCAGACAGGGCCACGAAAGCCACCGGACCGGCAACGGCCGTCGCCACGGACACCAGCACCATCGCCACGACAATCGCGACGATACGAACGACGCGAACCCGCACCCCCAGGCCCGCCGCGACATCGTCGCCCATCGCCACGAGCCCCAGCGGCACCGAGACCCACGCAAGGACAAACGCCGTGACCAGGAGGACAACCACGAGGGGAAGCACCCGAGCCATCGTGACCCCCGCGAGGGAACCCGCGCTCCACAGCTGCGCCCGCTGTGCGGCCTCCAGAGGCGCCTTCACGATGAGGAGAGAGTTCACAGCCCTCAGAGCCGCCGAGCACCCGATGCCAACCAGCACCACGCGCATCCCCGTGAGCCGCACGCCGCCCGCGCACGCCACAATGACAGCGCCCGAGGCAAGCCCACCCACGATGGCCCCAACCCCCGTGACGGCAGGGCTCGAACCCAGAACAATAATCGCGACGAGAGCCCCCGTCGCAGACCCCGTGGACAGGCCCACGATGTCGGGGCTACCCAACGGATTGCCCGAGACCGTCTGGAAGACCGCACCGGCGAGCCCCAACGCACACCCAACACACACGGCTGCGACCATGCGCGGCAGGCGAACGGATTGCACGAAGTAGACGCCGAGGAAATCGTCCGACGGGCCGCCATCGCCCATCAGGCGCCGGAACGAATCCGCGGCGCTGAGACCGTAGTCCCCCAACGTCAGCGAATAGACGCACAGGGCGACGAGCACCACGAGGGCCCCGAGGACGACAACGGCGCCGCGCCTGTGAACGCGCACAGACACGCGCCCCAGTGTCAGGCGCACGTACCGATCCCGGCGACGTTTCACGACACTCCCCTTCCGCGCGCGCCGAGGATGAAGAATGGCGCGCCGATAAGCGCGATGACGACGCCGACGGGCACCTCCTGCGGAGCCAGCACGAGGCGGGACGCAACGTCAGCGGCCGTCACCCACACCGCCCCGACCACCACGGACCACGCCGCGATCGGACCCTGTCGCGCACCCACCACCCGGCGCACGAGCAACGGAACGGCCAACCCGACGAAGGTCAGGGGGCCACCAATCGCCGTCGCGCCGCCCGCGAGGGAGGCGACGGCGACAGTTCCCAAACCTCGCACGAGGCCCACGCGCACACCGAGACCCGACGCGGCCTCGTCTCCGAGGGTGAGAACCCCGAGGGCGGACGTCAGGGCCGTCCCCACGACGACCCCACAGGCGATGACAATGCCGCCCCACACCAGGGTCGCCGCGTCCACGCCCTCGAGCGACCCGGATGCCCAGTATCGGAACTCGTTAAAGGCATTCTGGTTGGAGGCGAGTACGGCCTGCGTGAGGGAGGAGAGGGCGGCGGACACCGCGATACCCGCCAGGGCGAGGCGAGCATGCGATCCGGCACCGCCGCGCCCAGACAGGACAAGAACGAGACCCGAGGCGATACCAGCCCCCACCAGCGCCGCACCGATCGTCATGGCGCGCGTCGACACGCCGACCACCGCCGTGGCCGATACGACGACGAAGGCCGCGCCCGCGTTGATGCCGAGGACCCCGGGGTCGGCCAGCGGATTGCGCGTCATCGCCTGCATGATCGAACCGGCAAGCCCGAGCGCGCCGCCGATCATGAGGGCGGCGAGCGTGCGAGGAACGCGCAGCGCGAGGACAACCTGCGCGTCCTGCGAGCTGCCGCCATGCACCAGCGCGTCCCACACCACATCGGCGCCTATCTGGCGCGACCCCAGGACGAGGGACGCGACGATCACAGCGACAAGGACCAGCGTCGCCACCACACAGGCGGCGACGACGCTGGCAAGGCGGCGCGATCTCATCTCAGGCACGATCCGGATAGTGCGTCGCCGCCCCCGTCACGAGGCCGGGACGAACTGCGCCTCGATAGACGAGACGATTCCATCCATGAGCAGGTAGCCGCCGGTCGAGGTCCACAGGGAGCCGTCGACCGGGACCACGTGGCCCGCCTTGACGGCACCGAGCGAGTCGAAACCAACGGTGTTCTTCGCCTCCTCGAGGGCGGCGGCAGAGGCCTCGACGCCGGTGGCTCCGCCCGCGGAGGGGTTGTTCACCGAGGACTTACCCAGCGTGCCGAAGAAGATCCAGTCCGCGTCGATCTGATCGATGTTTTCGAGGGAGACGGGCTCGGAGTGTCCCTCGCCGTCGCGATCCTGGTTGGCGGGGCGCTTCATGCCGAGAGCGGTGAGAGCCTGGCCGGCGGGCAGTTCCTTGAGAATGAGGCCGGCGCTGTCGCCCTGCCAACGCACGACCGAGTAGGTCTGGTCGAGGTAGCCAGCGTCCTTCAGGCGGGCGCTCACGGAGGAGACATGCTGATCAAACTCCGCGAGCTTCGTCGCAGCCTCGTCGGACAGACCCAGCGCATCCGCGGTGAGGGTGAAGGTCTCACGCCAGTCACCGCCGGACTGAGTGGTGAAGAAGACGGGCGCGATCTGGGACAGGGCGTTGAGCGTCTCCGTGTCGTTGTTCTTCACGGAGGTGCCGTCAACGAGGATCAGGTCCGGGTGAGCGGCACCGATGGCCTCGAGGTTGGGGGTACCGATCGAGCCGAGGATCGGGATGTCTCCGGCGCGGTCGAGGAGGTAGTTGGGGACGGTCTGCTGGCCGCGGCCCGACACGACGCCGATGGGGGTCACGCCCAGGGCCAGCGCGTTGTCCGTCGTGGGCTCCGACAGGGTCACGACGCGGCTCGGGTGAGCGGGAAGCGTGACCTCCTGGCCGGAGGCGTCGGTGACGGTGCGGCTCTCGGCGCTCGGCGCCGCTTCGGAGGACGAGGCCGGGGCGGGCTGCGTGGTCGAGCAGGCCCCCAGCGTCAAGGCTGCCAGGGCGAGCGCCGCGATGGCGCGGACTCGTGTCGAGATGTGCACGTGTTCCTCGATTCAAATTGTTCGCAATAGATGCGTAGGTAAGCCTAACCTAGGAGCGATCGGTGTCGCCTTCTCATCTCACACGCTTCCGTCTCGGACACACCACTCGTCGAGTGCGCGCAGGAGCCCCTCGCGCCACCAGGCGACATCGTGCCCGCCCGAATAGGTCTCGAACCTGACAAGCGACGTCGCGCCATCCAACAGCCCCGCACAACGGCGCACCACCGGCCGCATCGCCACCTCACGCTCACCCACCTGACACCACAGCGTCAAGCCGTCGGGCAGGCGCCGCTCCCCCCTGCTCAGCGCGCCCATGAGCGTCCCCTCGCCCCGACCT